>CALASV010000357.1 GCA_937888895.1 uncultured Clostridia bacterium
CTTGCCATAAAAATTCCATCGAACGAAGGAAAGGTCTTGTTGTCTTTTCCCAACGTACTACCGAACACCACTGATTATATAATTTTGGTAAATCTCTATGAGACTCCACAATCTTAGCATAAAAATCACAAAACAATGTTTCCGATGTAGGTCTTACACAAAGTCTTTCTTGTAATTTTTCAGTACCACCATGTGTTACCCAAGCAACTTCTGGTGCAAAGCCTTCTACATGGTCTTTTTCTTTATTTAATAAACTTTCTGGGATAAACATTGGCATATATACATTTTCTACGCCAGTTGCCTTAAAACGAGCATCTAATTCTTTCTGAATTAACTCCCAAATCGCATAACCAGTTGGACGAATAATCATACAACCTTTAATACCAGAATACTCTACTAATTCTGCCTTTTTTACAATGTCTGTATACCATTGTGCGAAATCTACCTCCATAGAAGTAATCGCCTCTACTTGTTTCTTTTCCTTTGCCATTGATTTCCTCATTTCCGTCAATTATTTGACTTTGTTCTTTAACAGTTGTTCTAATTTTATTCGGTAACTACGATTTTGTCAAGAAAAGATACATTTAACTATCAGAACCTTTTACTTTTGTAGTATTCTTTCTATTATCTAGTTCTTTTTTCCTAGCGATTTTTTTTAAAATTAATGTGCATTTTATGGGATTTTATAGTAGAATAACAACGATACTGAGCCAAATATTATACTAATGTAAAAGCAAATAGAACTATTTACAACAATGTTTGGTTTTTCATTATATATGATACATATTTTATCTTAGGTAAGAAAGGAGTTCTTCTATGGAAACTCGCAAAAAAACAAAGGAGATTACAATCCAAAGTCAAATTAAATCAATTATGACACGATTTATAGCAATTGCATTAATCGTAGTAGGTCTAGGTGCTTGCTTTACCAATTTTTATTCTACGATACATTCGCTAGAACATTCGTTAGAAATTATGGTAGAAGAAGCTGCTGACCATGTTATGTCTAAAATTCACTCTGCTATGTATCAAACAGAAATGTTAGGAAGTATTAAACGACTTTCTGACCCTTCCACTACTGCAATGGACAAACAAGCATTATTAAATACATACAAAGATGCTTATGATTGGCGTTCTGTTACGATTGTTGATACAAAAGGTGTTTGTATTGTAGATGAAAGCTATAATCTCTCTAGCAAACAATATGTCAAAGATGCCTTAAAAGGCATTACTGCAATTAGTGAACCTGCTTACAATGAAGGAATGAAGGAATGGGTTATTACTTATGCTGCACCACTTTGGTTAGATGGTAAAATTGGTGGTGATATTGTAGGTGCGATTGTTTTAACAAAAAATGCCACAGAATTTTCCGATTTATTAGCTACGATTAAAATTAGTAATAATGGTGGTGCTTATGTATTAAATGAAAAAGGTACTCGAATTGCAAGTTATAATTATTCTCAAGTAGAAAAGCAGGAGAATATTATTGAACTTTCAAAGCAACATTCTAGTTTAAAAACACTTGCTAACTTAGAGAAAAAAATGATATCTGGTGAAATAGATTTTGGTTTTTATTATTATGACGGACAACTTAAAATTATGGCATATCATCCATTAGGAACAAATGACTGGAGTATTGCTGTTATTGCTCCTATTATGGACTTTTTATCTGGTACTTTAACTAGCGTTATTGGTACTCTTATTATGACTGCGATTGCTGTTTACTTAGGAACTCGTTCTGCGAATAAACTTGGTAAGAAAATTGGTGTTCCAATTCAGCTTTGTACCGAACGTCTTCGTTTGTTAGCAGAAGGTAACTTAGAAGCTGAAATTCCATACATTGATACCAAAGATGAAACAAAAATACTTGCTGATGCTATGAACGATATTGTAGTTTCTCAAAGAAAAATTATTGGTGATTTAGATTATTTATTAGTAGAATTATCCGAAGGTAACTTTGCAGCTAGAACGAAAATTGGTGATGACGCTTATATTGGTGTATATCGTAAACTCATTTTATCTATTCGAAATATGATTATTAAACTGAACGAAACTTTAAAGACCATTCAAAATGGTTCTACACAAGTTGCCCTTAGTTCTAATCAAATGTCAGAACTTTCATTAAATCTTGCACAAGGTTCTAATGAACAATCAGTAGCAATAGAAGACTTAAAATCAACCATTGAAATGATTTCTGAAAAAGTTATTAATAACTCACAAATTAGTGGTAGTGCTGCTGTTTTAGCAGATGAAGTATTAAAAGAAGCTCAAGAAAGCACACAAGAAATGCATCTTATGACTATTGCAATGGAACAAATCAGTAAAACTTCGGAACAAATTGAACATATTATTGATGATATTGAAGATATTGCTTCTCAAACAAACTTGCTTTCCTTAAATGCTTCGATTGAAGCTGCAAGAGCTGGTGAAGCTGGTAGAGGCTTCTCTATTGTTGCTGAACAAATTAGAAAGTTAGCAGAAGACAGTGCTGCTTCCGCAATAAATACAAGAAAATTGATTGAAACTTCAACAAGAGAAGTAGCAAATGGAAATTCTATTTCTCAAAAAACTGCAATTGCATTAGGAAAAGTAATGGAAGGTTTACAAATCATTGCACAAGGTGCAAAACAATCTAATTTGAGTGGACAACAAGAAGTAGAATTGATTAAAAACTTAGAAGAAAGTATTGGACAAATTGTATCAGTTATTCAAAATAATTCTGTTATTTCTGAAGAAGTAGCTGTAGGAAGTCGTGAATTATCTGACCAATTGTCTATTGTAGATGAATTAACCGGTCAATTTACAATGAGAGACTAAAAAATGTCGGGACTATGAAAATAGTCCCGATTTTTTAACCGAATATCCAATGGACTATGGTTGTATTTCATATATCATTGTTTCGCTTAAAGCAATACTATCTGTTCCTTGCTGACGCACTATAATTTCATATCTTCCTGTTTCTTCTTTTGGAAGTTTTTCTACAGCTAAAAGTTCTGTATTTAAAAAGATAGTTTCCATTACTTCGCCATTGATAACTACTTTACTCCATTCAGTAAAGTTTTGTCCAGAAATATACACCATTGGTTCATCTTCTGTTAGTTTACTTTTCTTTACATATACATGTTCAATACTAATTTCTTCTACACCCATTTGAAGGTTTGTTGGCGTAAAAGGATTAACACCTTCATATACTTCCATTTCTCCATATAACATATCATACATCAAAAGTTGCATCTTTTCTAAATAATCTTCTTCCTCTTGATAATGTTGATGGTATTGTATCATCACTCCTTCTTCCATACCAAGTAACTCCAATACTCTTGCACTAAGTTGATATGCTTCTATATGTTTATCTTGTTTTTCCATAGAAAAATTCGTCCAAATGACATACTCTGTTTGAAATAAATCACTATTTTTTAATAGTTCTTCTTCTAATCCAAGACTTGGTAAATGGTCTCCATACAATACTAATACAACATCTTCTTGCCACGCATCTAATGTAAGTACAAGTTCTTTTAAAAATAAGTCCATTTCATAAATTTGATTGACATAATATAAATACTGATAATAATACTCACTCAATTCTTCTGGTAAATGCACATCTATCTTATGTTCTAATAAGATTGGTTCTTCTGGATATGCACCATGTCCTTGTACCGAAATCGTATAAATATAATCTTTCTCTTTCGTTGTACTTAAAATTTTCATAATTTCTTCTGTTAATACCTTATCTTCTGCCCAATTTAATACATTTACTTTTGCTTCTGGCATATATTCAATCGAAGTAAAACGGTCAAACCCAAGATTGGAAAATTGGACAAAGCTTTTATCCTTGGCAAATTCAAGGTACATTTAGATTTAAGAAAACAATGTTATTTTCCCAATATTTTGATGATAAATTCTATTATTTTCTTCGTGCTTATGTAATTTATTTAATTGGAAATTTACTTTACTTGGTACATTACTCAAAGACAAAGATATTACATGAAGTTTGCAATGTATAGTACCAAAATAAGTGCCCAGCCAAAACCACCATTTGGTAACTT
>CALASV010000358.1 GCA_937888895.1 uncultured Clostridia bacterium
AAAATATATATAGTATTTTCCGAAAAAATTTATAAATGTTTTCTTTTTTTTCTTTTCGTTGTGTGTTAGACTTTATTCATAGATATTGATAGAATATGGAGAAAGAACAATGGATTTAAATGGTAAAAAAACAGTATTAAATGATGAATCAACAATTTATAAGCAAAAAGAGGAGTTAAGTGAAAAAGAAAAAATCAAACGAATGACATGGTTAGAACGACTAAGCTATTTTAAAACTTATTATTTAGTAAAAGTAATTGTTGTTTTAATTGTAGTAGGTGTCTTGGGTTCTATTCTATATACAGCACTTTCTCCTAAGCCAGAGAGGGTAATATCTGTAGCAATCATTGATAGTGCAATACCTTTAGAAAAGTCATTGGAATTGCAAGAAAAGTTTGAAACTTTTATCGAATTAGATAAAGAAACACAAGAAACTTGGTTTGAAGATTATGATTTTAAGTATGAGCAAAAGAAAGCATTACAAAGATTTGTATTATATAATGCATCGGGAGATTTAGACATCACAATTATGCCTCAGTCTGTATTTGAAAAATTTGCTCCATTAGGACATTTTGCAGAAATAACAGAAAGTTTACCAACGGATTTATATATGGAATTATCTGATTATTTGGTGGAATGTAAACAAGAAGGAGACGATGGGAATCTTATCGAAGGTTCTGAAACAGTATATGGTATTTGTTTAGATTCTTTATGGGGTTTGGAAGGACAAAATTTAGAGGAATCTGTAATACTAAGTATTGGAGTGTCTACGGTGAATGAAGAAAATATAGAAAGTTTTATCCGATTTTTATTCTCATCAGAACAGGTTAAATAAGTTTGCAAATGAAAATAATTTATATTATAATAGATATGTCTATATGGGCATATCTATTTTTAGTTTTAATATAGGTAAGGAGAATTGATAGTATGGCAAATACAACAAGAACTAATACAACAAAAAAATCCACATCTGGATATCAAAATAAAAGCACGAAAAAAAAGAAGAAAAATTCTTATAATAGTAAGAAAATTTTAGCAATTGCAGGAATTGCAGGAGTTGCTGCGATAACAGTTGCTTGTATGGGGGAAAATAGTGGAACAAATACATCAGTTCCAACACAAGAAGTACAATTTACACAAACACCAGAGCCAACGCCTACAGTAGTACCAACGGATTCTGTTACATTAACTCCAACAGTAGAACCAACAATGGAAGTAACACCAGAAGCAACAAAAATACCAGAGGCAACACCTACACCAGCAATAAGCATAGAACAAGCAATCGAGATTATAAAAGGTAAAGTAGAACAATATGATATGCAGTTAATTAATGACCATTTACAAGTAGGAAATCATGAGTATTATCAATTTGGTGCAATTGATAACCAAAAGTTTTTATATCCATTTCTTGTAGTAGATAAAGGGGATGGTATGATATATTTTTATGATTCCAATGACCAAACGGTGTTTGATTTTACTACATTTCCAATTGTACAACAAGCATCAGCAACACCGACACCAACGAAGGTAGAGAAAAAAGAGTTGACGGTAGAAGAAGCCTATCAAGTGCTTTGTACATATTCAAAGGAAAATTTAAAGATTGCAAAAGGAGTAAAAGAATATAATGCAGAGTACGGAGACGAGCTTACCTTAATTGATGGAAATCAATGTTATCGTATTAACTTATCAGAAGTAAGTGGAGGAAAAGTAAGAAATAGAGGTGAATTTTACATTTCTGTAGATGGAACAAAGTGTTATTATATTGATAGTGATACAAAAGATAATACTAATACTGCAACGAAGTATAGATTAGCATTTAAATAGTGAAAAACTTGAAAAAAAATTTCCAGTTTTTTTTAAAATAATAACAATATCTTGGTTAAATATATTGTTATTTTTTTTAGTTAATGGTAAAATTATATTTGTAGAATAAGGT
>CALASV010000359.1 GCA_937888895.1 uncultured Clostridia bacterium
ATGTTTCATCTTCTTTTTCATACTGTGTACGATATGGCACAGTAACATAAATTCGTACATAGTCCTTTCCTGAAACTCTACGAAGATGATAAGACAACATCCATGCCCCCATTTTAGCACGAATGGCAAGTTGCTCTGTAGAAGGAATCTTGCCATTTTCTTGTCCGGTAGAATATGTCAAATAAGGTTGTAAATCATCTAATGCACCTGTAGTATCATTATAATCATCAGCATAAAGTAATACTTTTGCATCATTTCGACTAATTTCACCTTTATATTCTATCATTGGCAATACTTCTGGTTCCACTTTGCTATCTTCCTTTGGAAATTCCACTTTATCTTGTATCCAATAAGCATATAACATCTCTTGTTGTTCTTCCGTCCATACTTTGATACAAGTTCCATTTTTGTCATAATATTTTGTACCTGTTCCTCTTATTCCTGTATAATATCCTTGAAATGTATATCCTGTTTTTGTTGGAACTTTGATATTGTTTCCTTTTTCATCAAATGTAAAGGTTACATTTTTGTCATGTTCTTTACTTGTTGCACCCCTATCATTTAAAATTACTTCATATTGCTTTGGTGTCCAATAAGCATATAATATTGTATTTTTTGTTGTAATATAAGGGCTTTTTACTATGTTCTCTTTCTCTTCTTCTGTTACATGCGTTACCCAACCATAAAAACTATAACCATTACAACTCGCATTTGGCAACAAAACACCATTGGAAATTTTCTCCCACTCTGGAAATAACACAAAAACTTTACCATCTTCTAAAGTTAAATTAGAAACTTCCTCTCCTACTTGAAATAATCGTTCTGTTTTTTCATAGCCATTGTTTATTTTTTCATATAAACGATACCCGATAAAGGAATATACAGAATTTGTATACTCTTTTGTCAAATTCGTTACCATCTGTGGTACAGTACTTTTATTCCCTTTATTTAAATCATAAGTTACAATATCTTGTTTTATATAAGGTTGGTCTTTAATTATATATGTTTTGTCATACATCCAAATATCTTCTTCCTTATCTGAAATTTCTGGATGATTTTCATATACATCATCTGCATAATGTACTTTATATGTATTTTTTTCCCATTGTGCATACAAAGTAATTCTTGTTGTAACATTGTCTATATACTGTCCATCTGTATAAGACACTCCACTTCCGTCTGATTTTGTATTCCAACAAACAAAATGATGTCCTGTTTTTGTAAATAGATTTTTAAATAAATATGTGCCTGTTTTCCCTTCTTCTATCCATGTCACTTCCATTGTTGGACAATTACTATCTAACGGACTATAGTTTGGATGATAAATAATCTGTTTTTCTGGTATCCAATAAGCATAAAGAGTGTCTATCTCATCAAAACAACCATTTTTATTATTTGTAGTGATACTACCTGTGCCATCTTTCTCTATTACTTTTCTACCTGTTCCATTGACTCCAGTATAATATCCTTGAAATACATATTGTTTTCTTGTTGGAATAACTACAGCTGGTGCTACTTTATCAAAAGTAAATACTACCTCTGTCTGTGCTTGTTCGTCTGCTCCTTGTCCATCTAATATAACTGTTTTTTGCTCTGGACTCCAAATCGCATAAAGTGTTGTATCTTTGATTGGTGTAAATGTTCCAATGTCTTCTTCACTTTCTTCTTCATAGACATAATAAATATCACCTGTACCATCCTGATATTCACTCCAGCCTTCCAAACGATACCCTTCACAAAAAGCCAAAGGAAGTAAAACGGATGCTCCACTTTCCCTCCATTTTGGATAAAAGTAACAAACTTCTCCTTGTTGCTTTGTTAAAGCACTTATCATAGTTCCCTGTTGATATTGCTTTCCTTGATATACCATCGTTCCATTGTCATTTCTTTTATAAAACTGCCATTTATCAAATAAAGGAGCCTTGGTTTTTGTATTCTTTTCAGTTAATTGCAATGGACTTGGAATTGTACTCATAGCAGAAGAAACATTCACATCGTATGCTACTTTATTTCCTGTCGAAATAAAAGGTTCTCCTTCTACCGTTTCTAAGCTGTCATATTCTAACACTTTTTGTTTCCATACAATATTTCCTTTTGTTCCATACGGATATTTCATATAAAGCAAAGTATAATTACTACTTACTTTTTCCCATTGTGCATATAAAATAAGAACTCCAGAAACATGAGAAATCGTATCTCTATCTACATAACTACTACCTGTTCCATCGGCTTTTGTATTCCAACCAGTAAAACGATATCCTTTTCTCGTAAATGTATTGCTTGGTAAAATAACACTTGTTTCCTCTGATTCTAGTACTGTATCTGGCATTGTTCCAGAACCACCATTTTTATCATAACGAATGATAGGATTTCGTTGTTCCCACCTAGCATATAGTACTAAACTATCTTCCAATACTACTTCTTGCGTTG
>CALASV010000360.1 GCA_937888895.1 uncultured Clostridia bacterium
AGTCTTTTGTAGCAACAGAAGGTGGGGATAAAATTTGGATAAGCATAAAAGCTGGTTCTTTGATTTGTTATAATAGAATAACAAAAGAATTTATATTGTATGGTAATGGCGGAACAAATGGTGTTGGGATTTTATATACAGATGGAGTACATTTGTATGGACAAGCTACCAAAGATGTAAATAAAGAATCTGTTTATCAAACAGGATTTGTATATACATTAAGTCGAATTTATACGGAGCAGGATGAGATGAGTGAAGAAATGAGAGAAGCACTCGAAGAAAAACAGGATTTGTTTAATGAAAAATTGTATGTAGTAGAGCCATTGACAAAATAAAGCAGAAAGTAGTATATGGGAAGGTGGTGTATTAATTGATGAAGAAACGAGTATTATTTTTATTGGGGATATTTTTCCTATGTATAGTAGCAGGTTGTGGACAAAAAGAAGAAAATAAAAAGTCAGACCTTTCTGTTGGGAAAGAAGATTTTTATTATACAGGAACGGAAGATATCGACAGGTATATAGTAACAGAGGAAGGATTATTATATACAACAAAATTTGTGATACAAGATAATCAATCAGCACAACAAATTTCTATTTATGATTTAGAAGGAAATTGCTTAGAACAAACGATAGTAAATTGTGGTAGTGGGAGTGTGATAGCGTTAGAAGAAAAAGATGGAATATTATATGCTTTGTGTTATGACACGTTATGTACAATTGATACAAATACGTGGGAAGCAGAAGAATTGTATACGTTTCATAGTTTTTCTTCTATTTCGAATATGGTTTTATTAGGTGATTATTGTTATATACTTGGAATAGTATCAAATCCACCTGTAAAAAATTATGATTTACCAAATAAAGATATGGAGTATGAGTATCGAGGCGAAACGATTGCAAGAGTTAATATAATAGGAGAAGAAAAAGTATTAGAAAAAATGCAAGTAGAATTTCCAATTTTAATAGCAAAAAAAAATGAAGATAGTATGCTTGTGTATTCTTTTGATGAAGAACAAGGCTTTGTATTTTTAGAGTTTGTATCTTCGTTAGGTACACTTACTCAAATAGGACAAAAAGAAACAGTTACTCCATTATCTGCTTTAACTTCTTGTGAAAATGGATATTTATTTTTTAAAAATAGTAAATTATATTATGGAGTAGTAGAGGGAGTAGAAGCAGAGCTTCCTTCTAATTTGACAGGTAGTTTTGCCAATTTAAATTATGAGCAAGGTTTTCTTTTTATCAAAGAGTATGAAAAAGAGTTAAAACGAATTTATTTAATAGAATATTTGCATGACAATGAAACGATAAATGTATTGTTGCCAACAGATATGCAGTATAATACAGATAAGCCAAATGGATGTGGCTATTTAGTAAAAGAAACCGAAGTTTCCCATGAAGAATATGCATTAAAAGTATTGGCACAAGATACTGATTTTGATTTGTACATATTAAGTTCAAGAGATAATTATTCGTATAATTTAAAGAAAAATGGAGCATTTCTTCCATTGAATGAAGTAGAAGGTGTACAAGAATATTTAGATGCTTGTTTTCCTTATGTGAAAGAATTAGCAACCAATGAGGAAGGGGATATTTGGATGCTTCCTGTTGGTTTAGCAATACCAGGGATTATTTATAACAAAGAATACTGTGAAGAACAAGGAGTAGACTTTACACAGATGGATTTTGCAGAGTTTTTGGAGTTTACAGAAGAAATGGAGCAGAGTAGTCCAGAAGAAACAGCAATTTCTTTTTTTGTAGCAGAAGAAGAATTATTAGGACAATATTTACAAGTATATGATTCTTTTGATACGGAAGTATTTCGGAAATATGCAAAATTATTTCAAGAAATTTATGAGGAAACAGAGGAAGAATGGTTACTAAACTGGACACAAGTAACAGAAGAAGGAGAAAATCCAAAGTTCTATTATGAATATCGCTTATATCGTTATACTTTATTGCAAGATGCAATTCGTTTGGGAGATTCTAAAGAATTTGGTGTGATGGGTGTACCAGCAATGGAAGGCAGTGATGGGAATGTTGGAACAGTTACTTATGTTGCTGTGAATCCTAAGTCTGAAAATTTAGAAGCGACTTTAGATTATATTACAAGTTTATGTAACTATTTGATGGAACAGAAAAATTCTTTTATGTTAGTAGATAAATCAACTTATACAAATACACCATTTTATGATGATTTGTATGAGCTTTATGCAAATGGAATAGTGCGTTTTGATATGGATAGTAATGTATATTCTGAAACATTTGCTTCTTATTTGGAAGGAGAATTGGAATTAGAAGAAATGATAACAGAAATAGAGCGAAGAAGATTAGTCTACCTAGGAGAATAAGTATAAAAAGAATCTCGTTTTTGGCGAGATTCTTTTTGTTTACAAAAAATTCACGAAATAATAATAAAAATACGCTGAACAAAAACGAAAAAAATGTTATACTAGAGAATATAAATGAGTGTTTTTAGAAAGGAATTGTATGAAATTAAGACATAAGCTTTTAACAGCTTTTTTAATTATTATTTTATTGCCTTGTAGTATGATTGGTACAATTGGTTCTGTGATTCTTGCACAACAAGTACAAGCAATTGAAGATGGATATCAAATCAATACAGATAATTGGGAAATTGTGACGGAACCCATCCAGATTTTAAATCGAATGACGAGAGGGACATTTAATGAGTTAAGTACAATGGCAGAGCGTTATCCTGAACGATTTTTAGATAAGAAACGTTTAAACATGATTAATACTTCTTTATTAGAGCGATATTCCTATTTAATTGTGGAAAAAAATAATCAAGTGTTTTATGTAGGAGAAGAATTGCATTATAATAAAATTAAAAATCAAATTCCTTCGGTAAATATAATGGAAGTAACTTATGATGGTGGTGTTTATGTGGAAGGAAAATATCCTTTTTTAGCAAAACAACAACGATTTGTGTTTCAAAGTGGAGAAGTGGGAAGTTTTTGTATTATCACTGATGTAAATTCTTTAGTAGTTCGTTTACGGAGTGCTACAATGTTAGCGATTGTTACAGGAATTATGATAATTGTATTTACAGCATCTATTTTAGTTGTATGGTTATATCAAAGTATGATAAAACCATTAAATGCATTGCGTCGTGCAACACAGCAGTTGCAAGAGGGAAATTTAGATTATTCTTTGCAAGATGCTATTTCGGATGATGAAATAGGGCAACTTTGTAGTGATTTTGAAGAAATGCGTATTCATTTGAAAGAACAAATTGAGATGCGAATACGGTATGAGCAAGATTTACGAGAGTTAATTAGTAATATTTCTCATGATATAAAAACGCCATTGACTGCAATTAAAGGGTATGCAGAGGGAATGATAGATGGTGTGGCAGATACAAAGGAAAAACAAGAAAAATATTTAAGAACGATTTATACAAAAGCGAATGATATGACAAAATTAGTAGATGAGCTTTCCTTTTATACAAAGATTGACACAAATAATATTCCATATCATTTTGAAAAAGTAAAAATAAATGATTATTTTATGGATTGTGTCGAGGAAAATCAGGCAGAATTAGAAATTGTAAATATTCATATTGAGTTTTTTAGTAATGTAGAAGAAAGTGTTCAAGTGATGGCAGACAGAGAGCAGTTACATCGTGTTATGAGCAATATTATTGGAAATGCTGTAAAATATCGAGGAGAAAAAGAAGAAGGACTCATTGTAATTCATTTATGGGATGAGGGGACAATTGTTCGAGTAGAAGTAGAAGATAATGGACAAGGTATTCCAGAACACGCTTTGCCGTATATATTTGAACGATTTTATCGAGCAGATTCTTCGAGAAATTCAAAGCAAGGTGGAAGTGGGTTAGGACTTGCAATTGTGAAGAAAATTATTGAAGGACATGGTGGAACTATTTATGCAGAAAGTAAAGAAAAGGAAGGAACTAAAATTATATTTACCTTAAAAAAGATAGATGTTGCAATAAAGAAAGGAGAATAAAATGGCAAATATATTGATTATTGAAGATGAAATTGCGATTGCAGAATTGGAAAAGGATTATTTGGAATTAGCAGGATTTCAAGTGGAAATGGTGCATGATGGAAAGAAAGGTTTAGCAGAGGCATTAAATGGAGATTACCAATTAATTATTTTAGATTTGATGCTTCCTGTATTAGACGGATTTGAAATTTGTAAGCAAGTAAGAGAAAAAAAAGATATTCCAATTTTAATGGTATCAGCGAAAAAAGAAGATATTGATAAAATTAGAGGACTTGGACTTGGTGCAGATGATTATATGACAAAACCATTTAGTCCAAGTGAATTAGTAGCAAGAGTAAAAGCACATTTGGCAAGATATGACCGTTTAGTGAGAAATCATGGAAGAGAAAATGAAATTATTGAAATTCGAGGTATGAAGATTGACAAAACAGCTCGTAGGGTTTATGTTAATGAAGAAGAAAAAATACTGACAACAAAAGAATTTGATTTACTTAGTTTTCTTGCAGAAAATCCAGATAGAGTATATACAAAAGAAGAATTGTTTAGAAAAATTTGGGATATGGAATCGTTTGGAGATATTGCAACAGTGACAGTGCATATAAAGAAAATTAGAGAGAAAATTGAAGAGGATGCATCGAAACCACAGTATATTGAAACGATATGGGGCAAAGGATATCGCTTTAAAATATAATAGAAACAAAGGGGAGAAGTGAAAAAATGGGGATAACAGCGTCGGAAAAAATAGAATTTCTGAAAGAGAGATTGAACCTGGAAAAAGAAAAAAAGGAACTCATTTTTTCTTTATACGACGACTGGATTTATGAGTATAATATTAAAGAAAAAAAATTAGTGACAATTAGTGGAACTAGTTCAGAGTATAAATTTTCAAATCAAAAACGAACAAGAAAAAATTATTTAAAATTTAAAGGGGTACATCCCGAAGATAAAAAAGAGTTTGAACGAGGATGTTATGGGAGAGAAAATAGTTCTGAGCCATTAACCGTAGAAGTTAGAGTTTTAGTGAATGGGGAATATCGGTGGATTTCATTAACAACAAGATTGTTAATGAATAAAGCAGGAGAACCTGTATTTCTTATTGGAAAAATTTCTGATGTAGATAAGAAAAAAAGAGAAGAATTATTATTGCAGGAAAAAGCAATGAAAGATGCTATGACAGGTTTGCTGAATCGTTCCGCATTTAAAGAAAAAGCAGAAAAATTTCTTCAAAGTATAAAAAGAGGAGAAAAATCAGGGTGTGCTGTATTATTATTAGATATTGATAAATTTAAAAATGTAAATGACACTTATGGACATTTGTATGGAGATACCGTTATTGTTGGTATGGCAGAAGTGTTACAAAAAGTATTTAAAGAAAAAGGGATTGTTGGCAGATATGGTGGGGATGAATTTACTGTATTTGTACCTGAAACGAATAAAGAAGAGTTAACCGATTTAATTTGTGAATTACGAGAGACTTTTGCGAAAGAATTTGCACAAACAGCAGATAGAGTAAAAATTTGTTGTAGTGTTGGAGCTGCTTTTTATGGAGAAAGTGGTAAAACATTAAAAGAATTATTGGCAAGTGCTGATAGTGCTCTTTATTTTGTAAAAGAGAATGGTAGAGATAATTTTGCTTTTTGTACGGAAGAAATTAAAGCACGATTTTTGTCTGGTCAAAGAAATGAAGATATGGATAAGCGTTCGCCAAACAATATGACTGTTCTAGCAGATATTACAGAGTTTGCGATGGAATTATTAGAAAATAGTAAAGACTTCAAAAGCTCTTTAAATATGCTATTATTGAAAGTAGGAAAGCAATTCAAATTGGCTGGAACAATTATTCAAGAATATGATGATAATGGTGTTTTAGTACTTTCTTACGATTGGTTAAATAAAGAAAAAGAAATACAAGAGTTAAAAAAAGGTTATATTTCTTTACAAGAAAGGATTCGTATTCGTGAACAATATAAAGATTATCAAATGATAGAAGTATCTAATATGGAAGAACTTCCAAAAGATAGTGAAACTTATTTATTATTGAAAGAAAGCGAAGTAAAATCTTTATTTCAATGTCCACTTAGTCATGAGGGGACGGTTTTTGGATATATTGTATATATGGATATTATACCAAGAACTTGGACAGAGTCAGAAAAAAAATCATTGCTTATGATTTCTCGTATTATTGGAAATTATTTAGCTAGAGAACGGTCGTATCGAAAAATCGAGCGTAAAATAGAGTTGATAAGAAGTTTTGATGAAGTGACAGGACTTTTGAAATATGATAAATTTTTAGAAGTAGTACAATCTGTATTAAAACAAGAAGGAAATTTACAGTATGCGATTATTTCTATAGATTTTGCAAATTTTAAATATTTTAATGAAATCTATGGTTTTGAAAGTGGAGATATTATATTAGAAGAATTTGCAAATTTTATAGCGAAACGTAATCCAAGAGTGATTGCGGCTTGTCGTGATTATGCGGATAATTTTCTGATTTTTGCGATGGTAAAAAGCGAAAAATATTTAGTTCAAAATATAACAAATTATACAAATTCTTTTGTAAAAAATCAGGTGGAGAAATATTCAGCTTGTCGTTTAGAAGTGTATAGTGGAATTTATATCATTGTAAATCCACAAATGGATATTTTACAAGCGATAGATAATGCTAGGTTAGCAAAGAAAATATTAAAAGAAAAGAAAACAGCAGGTACTTTGATGTTTCAAACGGAAATGAAACGAAAACGTATGCAGGATGCGTTTGTACTTCATTCGATAGAAAAAGCATTGGAATTGAAACAATTTTTCGTATATTTGCAACCAAAAGTTTCTTTAGAAACAGGAGAATTAGTGGGAGCTGAGGCGTTAGCTCGTTGGGAAAAAGAAAATGGAGAAATTGTGCCACCAAATGAGTTTATTTTACCTTTAGAACAGAGTGGAAAAATAGTACACTTAGATTTTTATATGTTTGAGAGTATATTAAAGCAAATGAAAGAGTGGGAGCAAAAGGGGTATCCATTAGTGCCTATTTCTATCAATTTTTCTAGACAACATATAAAAAAGGAAGGATTAGTGGAACGATTAGTAGAGTTACAACAAGAATATCAAATGAAGCCATCTTTGTTAGAGATTGAAATTACGGAGGGTGCTTTTATTGAAGATGAACAAGCATTGCTTCAGATTATAACAGATATTAAGAAACAAGGATTTGGTGTTTCTATAGATGATTTTGGGACAGGGTATTCTTCTCTTAGTATGTTAACAAAACTTCCAGCAGATATTATAAAATTAGATAAAGAATTTTTAAGTCATAGTGAAACAGATACGACAAAAAAGATGTTAAAAAATGTGATTCGTTTAATTAAAGATAATGACATGAAAGTACTTT
>CALASV010000361.1 GCA_937888895.1 uncultured Clostridia bacterium
ATCATTCAGCATGAGGTGGATCATTGTAATGGAATATTAATTTGAAAGGTCAAACATCTCCATTAGAACGACATCTAATGGATGCTCTTTTAAAAGAGAGAAGAAAGAAACATTGGGCCAAAGAAATAGGAATAAAATGGATGGATGGAATGCCTCTAACAGAAGCTCAAATTAGAACATTCTTTGATGTTCCAGAATTACATGAAATATTAGAACACTTAACACAACTGGGCTATTTAGTATATGAATATCCTAAAGAACAGGTAAAAGATAATGATGGAACTGTAAAAAGAGTTCCTGATGAATCAAAGGAAAAGGGCTATAATATTGTTGCTGGTAAGCTATCATTTGAGTTTTCTAAGATATTAGACCCAAAAGATATTACTCCTACCTTAGTTGCAATGGATGTAGCTAAATTAGGAATTGTTGATGGGGAAGGCATTCGTAGATTAACCATTCGAGAATGTCAAAGATTGTGTGGATATCCAGATAATTATAATTTAGATATGATTACTGAAACGGATGCATTTGATTTATTAGGTAATACTGTTTGTGTCCCTGTAATTAAAGATATTTCTCTAAGAATAGGCAAAAGCTATCTAAATAATGTAAAAGGAGAAAAATAATATGAGATTAACTGCACAAGAAATATATGATAAATTATTAAATGATGACCATATTCTTAAATTAGAAGGACAAATAAAGTTCTATTTAGGAGATATCAATATCATTGTAAAACAAAAAGATGTAGTAGGTAATATTATGCAAGAGTGGTTGCAAGGTTGGTTAGATGCCAAAGGTATTGAATATGCCCCAAGTGAAAATACACAAATGCCACCAGATTTCTTCTTAAATCCAGATGATAAAACCAAAGGATTATTAGAGGTAAAGGCTTTTAACAGAAATGGTTCACCCGGATTTGATATTGCAGATTTCAGAATGTATGCATCTGAAATACAAGAAAAACCATATATGTTAGATGTCGATTATCTTATATTTGGCTATGATATGAGTGATAATGGTATTGTAACTATAAAAGATGTTTGGTTGAAAAAAGTATGGCAAATTACAAGAAGAATGGAAAATTATCCTATCAACTTACAAATAAAAGAAGGCGTAATACATAAAATCAGACCAGGCGTGTGGTATAGCGAAAGAGTTACAGATTATGCTATCTTTGATTGTCTTGAGGATTTCATTTCAGCTATTGAAGAAACAACATTTAAGGAACCTAAGTTGCGTAGTTCTGTAGCATCCACATGGTTAGCAATATTTCAAAGAAATTATAAAACATGGTATGGAAAAGAATTAAATGTTCCAAGATGGAACGATATTAAAGATAAGTATGACCTTGTAACAGATAAAAAAAGAGAAAAAGCAAAGGAAAAACTTGAATTAGTTATCTTACAAAAACAAAAAATTGAAGAAAGAGTACTTAAATATCAACAAGACATTATTGAAGCAAAAACAGATAAACAAACAGAAAAAGCTAAACAAGGCTTAGAAAAAGCAATGAATTCGTTAGAAACAGCATTAAAGAAAGTTGCTGATGCACAAATTCAATATGATATATGGGTAAACCAGTAAAAGAAGATTCCCCCAACTTCTACAAGTGGGGGAATCCTTTAACTCGTTCAACATTACAACTTCGCCATCTGCAATTGTGCTGTTACCAATCCATAATAAATTCCTTTTTTCTCTAACAATTCATCATGTGTTCCGACCTCTGCAATCTCATGCCCATCAATAACAACCAATCTATCTGCATTTCGAAGCGTAGACAATCTATGTGCAATCGCAAATGTCGTTCTTCCTTCGGTCAATCTATCGAGTGCTTGTTGAATTAAATATTCACTTTCTGTATCAAGTGCGGAAGTTGCCTCATCTAAAATTAACAATCTTGGATTATTTAAAATCGCACGAGCAATCGCAATTCTTTGACGTTCGCCACCAGATAAATTAAAGCCTCGTTCTCCAACATAAGTATTGTATCCATCCGGTGTCTTACAAATAAAGTCATGGGCATTCGCTGCCTTCGCTGCTTTAATAATTTCCTCCATGGTAGCATTAGGCTTTGCAAATCGAATATTATTTAAAATCGTACCAGAAAATAAAAATGTTTCTTGCAATACAACACCAAGTTGAGAATGGAACGACTCTTGTTTTATATCTTTTAAATCAATACCATCAACTGTAATTTTTCCTCTATCTACATCATATAAACGCATAATTAAGTTAATCATGGTAGATTTTCCTGTACCAGATGCACCAACTAAACCTATCATTTCTCCTTTTTTTACATTCAAATTGATATGTTCTAATACAGGTTCATACGAATTATATCCAAAAGTTACATCGTGAAAACAAATATCCCCTTGAATTTGAATTTCTTTGGAAAATTCCTTATCTACAATGGCTGGTTCTTCATCTAACACATCATAAATACGATTTAAACTTGTAATCATTTGCATAATACTTCTTGGCAAGTGTGTCATCCAACCAAGAGGTCCATATAAATAACCTGTATAAGTAACAAACTGCATTAAAGTACCAGCTGTCATATTACCTTCTAACACATCTAAACCACCAAAATAAATCGCAATATACGAACCAATACCCATAATAAATGTTAAAATAGGATAAAATAATGCCCAAAATGTTTCATTTTTCTTTTGTTCTTTACAAAACTCCTGTGTCAACTTTTGGAATTTTTCTACTTCATAATCTTCTCGTCCAAACGCTTTTACTACTCGCATACCAGAAATAACATCTTGCAAACCACTTCGCATTTTATCATCTTTCTGCCATTGACGATGAAAAATTTTATGAATATACTTCCAAAAAACTCTAGTAAGTACTGCTACTGCACCAATCAATAAGGTAGAATACAATGTCATTTTCGCATTGATGGAAATCATCATCGTCAAAGCACCAATCATAGTGAACAATGTTGATAACATACCACCAAAAACTTGTTCCATAAATCTACGAATTTGTGCTGTATCTCTTGAAACACGGTTCATCAAATCACCCGGTTTTCGCTTATTGATAAAACTCATAGAAAGCACTTGTATTTTATAATACAACTTTTTTCGTAAATCCATACTTAACAAAGAACCAAGTGATACACACAAGAAATTTTTCACAATATTTACTGTAATTAAAATAGCCGTCAAAAATAACATTGTACCAACAAATACAGCAACATCTTTCATTGTACCACTTTTATCTGCTAATGTGTTATCAATGAAATTTTTCTGTACTGATGGCATGACAAGTGAAATAGCAGAATTAATAAGCATCATGCTTGAAATTGCTAATAACTTCCATTGATATCCATCACATAACTCCCAAAATTTCTTCCACATTGCATTTTTTGTATCACACTTTGGACAACGACTTGTACCAGGTAACGCCCTGCCACATTTCTCACAATACTTTTCGTATTCTGTGCTGTGAATTTTCTCCTTGTCCCCTTTTACTAAAAGGTCAGCACCTCTCGCCACATAAGCAACTCGCTCAATATGTCGCATAGAAAATCTTGCTACACAACGCTGTTCCCCATCTACCGTAGCCCGAACAATGCCACAACCAATCATTGTCTCGCACTTGATTTCACTACAATTCTTCAACTGCTCCTCATATAAAATCTGTACCCCATCAAGCACTAAAATCCTCGTCTCCGTCACAACAAGATATTGCGTTTTCTCAGCAAAATGTTCACAACTTTTTTGCTCTTTATAATTATATGTTAAATCAAGAGGTACACAATACCAGATATTTTCTTCCCTTTCTGGTTTTAAACTATCTAGTTGTTCACTCTTCAAATCATACAGTAACTTCATATTACCTCCCGTCAATATTACTATTCAGCCTTATAATACCTTTAGCAAAAGCCTTACTCTGGTAGATATCTGCAAAGGACCGTTTAGAAACGGCAGTCCTTGGCGAGGTTTTCCACGAGCCTAGTACTGCTCCGTTTCGCCACGAGCGAAAGCGTGTCCTAGCAGATATCTACCAGAGTAGGCTTTCTCAAAACTCAAATCTCTAAAATAATAGTTACTAAACTATATGAATAAGTCTAGCTTCTTTCGTTCCCCTGCCGACAACTTATAAATATCTGGAATTTCAAACCTGTTTCCATCCAAATCGGTAATCATAATTCGTCTATCTGACAACGAAACAACTGCTCCACCACCATTATGTATCGTAAAGCGACAAGCACCGAAATTTGTCACTACATTAAAATATCCATATCCATACTCTGTCTTAATATCAATTACTTTTACAATTTCTGGTGTAAAATAACGAAGTCTTAACTGCTCTCGTAACATTTCTGCTTGGTCTTTCTCAAGCCCTGACAACTTTTCTACTACACCAATTTCTCTTGCTTTTTCATCTGCTTCACGAATAGAAATATATTCTTCCGGACTTGTCACAGGAAACGTACGATACACATTAATTCGCTCATACGTTTTTCCTGCATACTCTAATGATACAAAACCACCTTTTGTCCTTGCAAATACAGCATTTTCTTTCGTTAAATATCTAAGTTCCAATAAATCAGCAGACTCTGCTTTCATTTTCTCTTCATCAAATTCTTCAAAATCTTGATTTCTTCTAGGTCTTCCCATTTTTCCTCCTAATTCATTACAAAACACTAACTATCTATTCTACAACTTTAAAATAATATCTTCATAATTCCTATTAATGATTACTCAAGTCCTCTCATAGCTAATGCCTTTGTCTGCAATTCCATCAACTTATAAAATGTACCTTTCTTTTCAATTAACTCAGCATGTGTTCCTTCTTCCGTTACCTTCCCATCATCAATCACAATTAAGCTATCTGCATTTCTAAGAGTAGATAAGCGATGAGCTATAGAAAGCGTTGTTCGTCCTTTTACTAAACGCTCTAATGACTCTTGAATGGCAAGTTCTGTTTCTGTATCTACAGCAGAAGTTGCTTCATCCAAAATCAAAATTCTTGGATTAGCCAAAATTGCTCTTGCCATCGAAATTCTCTGCTTTTCTCCACCAGAAAGATTACGTCCCGAAGAACCAATAATCGTATCATATCCCTGTGGCATTTTACAAATAAAATCATGGGCAGATGCTTGCATTGCTGCTTCAATAATCTCTTTTCTTGAAGCTTCTGGTCTTGCATACGCAATATTTTCTGCTACTGTTCCCATAAAAATATAAGTTTCTTGAGATACCATCGCAATACTGCTACGAAGTTCCTTAAATCCCATTTGTTTGACATCGATATCATCAATCTTAATAACGCCTTCATTTACATCATATAATCTAGAAATTAAATTAACTAACGTAGATTTACCAGCACCAGAACGACCTACAATACCAAGCATTTTTCCAGCTTCTACGGTTACTGTAATATCTTTTAATACAGGTTTATTTGGTTCATATCCAAATGTCACATGAGATAATTCAATTTTACCATTGATTTTTTCTGGTCTTACTGGATTTACTGCTTCTTTTACTTCTGGTACAGCATCCATAATTTCAAAAATTCGCTGAGAAGAATTTAAACAATCTGTCATCCAACGGAAAAAATGGGACATAAAGTCAAGAGGTCCTTGCAACTGTGTTACATATCCTGCAAAGGTTACTAACATACCAAATTCCATATCTGTTCCACTTAAAATCATCGCAGAACCAAGTCCCCATACAATAAAGGAAATTAAATTTTCTACGGTTGCATATAAGGCATTAAACTTGTTATCATACTTCATAACATCTAATTCTGCCTCTCGTACACCCTTATTTCCTTTTCCAAGACGATTTAATTCTTGTTCTTGCTGACCAAATGCTTTCACTACTCTCGCACCTGTAATACTATCATTTAACTGACCATTTAATCTTCTAGAAGCTCTATGTCGTTTTCCATAAAAAGTCCAAAGTCTTGGTAACATACGATAACTTTGAATTGTTAAAAATGGAAGTAAAAACAATGCTGCTAACGCTAACAATGGATTGATACTAAACATAACAATACAAGTTGCTATAATTGTAAATACATTCGTAAATAAATAAGGTAAACCATCTACAAAAAATCCTGTCACTTCTCCAGCATCATCTAACACTCTTGTCATCAATGCACCAGTTTGTCTTGAATTGTAAAAGCTAATGGATAGTTTGCCCATTGAATTAAAAATTTCTTCTTTCATCGTAGCTACTACTTCTGGTACAATACGAGCTGTCATAGCCCCGTGTAACATACCAATTGCTTGAATCAATATTTTCGTAAATACCATCGTAGCTACCGTAAAACCAAGAATAATCGTAAATTTACCACCAAAAGACTCCGTTAAAGCTAGTAATTGTTCATCACGAGCTAATACTTTGTCATACAAAAAAGTACCAGAAAGATATGGCCATACTAAGTTCAACGCACCTGTCATTAAATAACAAAGAAACATAATACCTAGACGCACTTTATACTTAAAAAAGTATTTCATCACTCGCATAAATAACGACTTTTTATCCATACATTTTGGACAAATTTTTCGCTCTTGGTCTGGATATAATGTTCCACACTTTGGACAACATTCATGCTTTTTCTTTCCAACAATATCTTCCTCTGTTAATTCTTCGTTCTTTTTTACTTTGCCAAAATTTCTTTTCAAACGCTCTAGCTCACTCATTCTACTGTTTGAAAATTGACAAAGCCTTGTTTCTACTCCGTCCACGATACCAATTAAAGTACCACCACTAATCTCGCGAACAATTTCTAACTTTTCTACTGTCTGTAACTCCATAATTCGGATAATTGGCTCTTTTGTTTCCACATCAGATACCATTTCATTCCCTGCATATCCACCAAAACGAAATGTTCCATGCTCCTGATATGGATAACAAACAAATGCCAACACTTCTTTTGTCAAAATTAAATAATTATGTACAAAACGAAGCTGTTCATCTAAATCTGGTTCTGCTTTATATAAAATATCCTCTTTTTTTATGTGATATTTTTCTAGCAGACGATACAATTGTTCCGATAATAACAATTGCTTTTTTGCTTGTTCCTTTTTCTCCATACTCGTTCCTCTTTTTTTGCTAACCATTGATACGATTTTTATTGTACCATATTTTTTCCACTTGTAAATTATAAAAACATTTCTTCGCCAAAAATTTCTCTATATTCTTGCTCAATAAAATGCTCCTCCTTACCATCTACAAATGGATTTTCTTTTCGATACTCTCTTAATTCAATATAATTATGAATTGCTTCTTCTAAAAGTTCTTTGCTTTCTGCTAATTCTCTCTCTAAGTCAATACACCGTTTTCTCTTTATTCTAACATTTGGTTCTCCATAAGCATATTCTTCTGGCAATAAAAGACCATCTGCATTCCTATCCATAATCTCACTCATTCGTTTTACAAGTAAAGGAACTTTCTTTTTATCTTTTAATTTACCATCTCCACCTTCAATTCTAAAAAATTCTGCAATAACAACCGAATATTCTTCATCCTCATACAATCGTTGTACAAAAAGAGCCACTCTCTTTGCCATTTGCAAATAATTTTCTTTTTCTATACTGCTCATAGAATCTAGCACCGAAGCCATACTTTTATTATTTTTTTGGATTCTTCCCTCTTTGAACCATAAATAAATGCCACGAACCATTTGTATCGACTCCATAACATATTCATCTAAAAACTGAAAAAACACAAATTTGTCCGTATCTGTTAATATATCTTCTTCCTCTGATAAATACTCCAATAACGCCAAAAAATTGTGTTCTACCTTTTTATGAAATTTATCCATTTGCATATAGATGCTATTTCTCATCACAGCAAATTTTGTCCTAACTAACATTTGAAACTCTTGTCCAAATAAAATATCCATTGGAACATCATTATGCTCTGCAAGTGTTGTAAACGCATATTGTAAAAACTCGATTTCATCCGCATATTCCATCGAAAAATCTTTACAACGAATACGCCTCCCTGCACTACTTTTTGCTATATCTACCATATCTTTAAGCAAGTCAATATCGGATTCCTCAATGAGATATCCTTTCGCTTCTGAAAAATCTTCTCGCAAAAGAGATATATCAACCCCCAATACATCTGCTAACTCATTTAACATATCAGATAACTGATTCTTATTGGAATGTGGGCTTTTTTTCCCATAAACTTTATAATTTGCAAAATTCATGTCCACTTTATTCATAATAATGGCTTTCCCTCCTCCAAAAGCCTAATGTTTATTCTAATGTTCTCAAAATATTTTTATTTCTAATTCCCATCTACAACACCTTCTTGTAGAACTTACGTTCTCGAAACTTTGTTCTTATTTTACTTTTTTTCTCCCTTTTTGTCAAGTAGAGTTTAACATTCAACACCGCTACATTTTATTATAAACGACACATTATAAAAAGAAAACGAAAAGCATCCCCCAAAAAAAGCGAACCTTAAATATATTTTACCCATACAATTAAGATTCGCATTGTTTCACTTAATATTTAATTTTCAAGTCAATCGGATATTCTTATTTTATCTTACCTGTTCAATCTTTAACATATTTGTATTTCCAGTTTTACCATTAATCTGTCCACCGGTTAATACAACATTATCACCTTTTTGCAAACGCAATACTTCTTTTGCCTTATTCATACCATGATAGAACATAACTTCTACGGAATTAAATTCTTCACTTAATACAGGTTTTACGCCCCAGCTTAAATTTAACTTTCTCCAGACACGTTCAGAAGTTGTAATACCAAGAATTGGCATTGGACAACGAAAACGGCTAATCATTCTTGCTGTACAACCACTTAATGTACTAATTACCATACACTTTGCATTAACGTCCATCGCCATCGCACAAGTACCATGAGAAAGTGCATCTAAGTTATTTTGAATCGTAAACTCTGCACTACGGAAACGCTCTACATAGTCAATATGACTTTCTGTATACTCTGCAATCTCTGCCATGTTCTTTACTGCTGCCACAGGATATTTACCAGCTGCTGTTTCACCAGAAAGCATTAATGCAGAAGTACCATCGTATACTGCATTAGCTACATCAGAAATTTCTGCTCTTGTTGGACGAGGATTATGAATCATAGATTCCAGCATTTCTGTTGCTGTAATAACTCTAGTACCCATTAAACGACATTTATCAATTAAATATTTCTGAATATATGGAACTTCAATAAATGGAACCTCTACACCAAGGTCACCTCTCGCAACCATAATACCATTTGCGATTTCACAAATTTCTTCAATATGGTCAATACCAGAACGGTTTTCAATCTTAGCAATAACATCAATATCTTGTCCACCGTTCGCATCTAAGAACTCTCTTAAATCAAGCATATCTTGCTTTGTAGAAACGAAAGAAGCAGCAACGAAATCTACCCCATGCTCAATACCAAATAATAAATCCTTCTTATCCTGCTCACTTAAAAATGCCTGCTTTAATACATGATTTGGGAAGTTCATACTCTTACGGTCAGACATTTCACCACCAGAAATTACAGTACAAATTGCATCAGAACCCTTTAACTCTTCTACTCTAAAAGATACAAGACCATTACAAACTAAAATTGTGTCACCTACGGAAAGCTCATTGATTAAATTTTTATAAGTAACAGAAACTCTCGTTTCATCACCTACAATATCTTCTGTTGTAAAAGTAAAAGTATCTCCATCTTTTACAACAACCTTCTTATTTGCAAATGTCTTAATACGATACTCTGGTCCCTTCGTATCCAACATAATTGCAACTGGAACATTTAACTGTTCACGAACCTTTTTAATTAAATTGATTTTGTTTAACTGTTCTTCATGAGTACCATGAGAAAAGTTAATTCTCGCTACATCCATACCAGCTTCACATAACTTTGTTAAAATTTCCTCATTTTCACTCGCTGGTCCAATTGTACAAATAATTTTAGTTTTACGCATCTTTCTACTTCCTTTCTGTTCATAGCATTATTATTATTGTCGTTTCCTTAATTCACTATTCCACAGAAGATGACAACTCTTCTACAAAATTTTAACACATTTTTCTCAATAATTCTATCCCTGAAACAAAGCATTTTTAGAAAAATTGTAACTATTTTCTCACATAACTTTGTTTCACTGCCACAAAAAGAAATATCGTTTTAAACTAGATATAAATTCCTGTTTTAAACGTGTTATCAATCATCTCCTAAATAACCATACTTTTCTTATAACAATACGAAATAAGAAAAGGAGATACTATTTATGAAACCAAAAAACAAACTCTATGATACTCGCTCGACAGGAGAACGAATCCGTTCCAAACGTATCCTACTTGGATTAACGCAAGAAGAATTAGCAGAACAAATTCATCGAGCTCCAAAATACTACTCCGATATTGAACGTGGCAGTTGTGGAATGTCGATGGAAACGATGATTTCTATTGCAAAAATATTAGATATGAGTTTAGATTATATGGTATTTGGAACACCTACCAAAGAAGAAGTAGAACGTGTGGAATGCCAAGAAGCTTCTCTCACTCATTTACTCGCTCAATGTAATGAACGCCAACACGAATATGTCACTCGCATGATGCAGTTGTTGATTGCTTCTATGAGTTCAGATGAGATTCCAAAAGAATAAAAAATGAGCTAATACAGGTTAAGGGGAGGTTCTGAAAACTTAGTTCAGCAACATCCCCTTATTTTTATCTAATTTATTTTAAGGCAAAATACACATTACCTTCACATAATCTTCCGACTTATCTCTCATAATATGAAAACCTTGTGCTATTTCTTCCAAAGAAAATCGATGAGTAATAAATTGTGCTGGATTAACTTTATTCTCCTCTAATCGTTCTAACACATAATGCCAATCATCTGTTTCTTCTCCCGTAAAAGAAGAATTCCAAGTACCTTTTACAGTTAGTTGATTTCTAAGAATTTTCCAATACACCGATTTTTCTAAACACATATCAGAATATGGATTACCAACTAACATAACCTTTCCACCAGGAATTGTACTATTTACAGCTTGTGTCACTGTCTCATTTTTTCCAACACATTCAAAAAAGATATCCACACCATTTCCATTTGTTTTCTTATTTATCCACTGTTCTACATTTTCTTTCTTACTATCACAATAATTACCTTCTGATATACCAAGTTTTACTATAGCCTGTCGCTGAAATTCCTTATTTCCTACTGTAAGAATATTGTGAATACCAGCTTCTTTTAAAAACTGAACTAATAATAAACCAATTGTCCCTAAACCACAAATCACTACAGTATCTGTTTTACTTGGACAAATGTTACGCATCGCATGAACAGCAACTGCCATTGGCTCTAACATTGCTGCTTCCTCAAAACTAACATTTTCAGATAACTCAATTAAGTTTTCCACAGGAACAGCTACAAATTGTGCAAACCCACCATCTCTACGAGAACCAAGATAACTATACTTTCGACACATTTCATACTGCTTTTTCTGACAAGGTCCACAAATTTTACATGGAATCAGTGGAAATACTCCTACTCGCTTTCCACACCAACAATTATCCACATTCTCTCCTACTTTTGTCACAACACCTGAAAATTCATGTCCAATAATTAAAGGATACGAATACGTTCCTGTTGTATATACTCTCGGAATATCCGAACCACAAATTCCAACTGCCTTCACTTGTACTAAAACTTCATTCGGTGCAAGAGATGGTTCTTTTACTTCCTCTAATGAAAATTGGTTAATACCTCTTAATATGTATGCTTTCATTTGTTTCTCCCTTTTATCATAAACAATTCACTTTACTACCTGTCCATAACTATAATCAAATTTTTTTATCATTACATACTATTTTTATACTTATCAAACAAAAATTTACAACAAAATATAGTTATTATAAATCAACTAACATTGCCTGAAATCTTTCTAAATCTGCCTTCGTTGTAATTTTAAAATTTTTTTCATCTCCAGGAATCATCACAACATCCATTCCAGCCATAATTGCCACTTCTGTTGAACCATTAATATTAAAAATTTCTCCTGGTAACAATGCAATTGTAGCACTATAATACTTTCCTAATTGAAATACTTCTGGAGCTTGTCCTGCGTAAATTTTATTTCGATTTAATAAAGAATCTATTGTTTTCCCTTGTTCACTAAAATAAACCGTATCTTTCATTGCTAACACAGGAATTACTCCATCATGTCCCCAAATAGCATCAAAACAGTCAGAAACCATTTCACTTGATAATAAAGGTCTTGCAGCATCATGAATCAATACATAATCAGAATCATTTGCATATTTTCTAATATCCGATAACCCATATAAAATAGATGTTTGACGAATTTCTCCCGGTGAAGAAAATCCACAAAACTTATGCTTTGTATCATATTTTTCTACTTCCTTCAAAATCTCCTCATGCCATTCTCTCTCTGCCACAATTTGAATTTTATCAATATTCGAATGTTCACAAAATAACTCCAAACAATAAGAAATAATCATTCTACCGTTGACTTCTATATATTGCTTTGGAATGTTAGAACCTAATCTAGTACCTGTCCCACCAGATAAAATCAATGCAATGTTCATAAAAATAAACTCCTCTCTACAATGAATTGGATATTTACCACCTACTTTGCCACTTAACCATACCCAAATAGCTACAATAATAATTATTCTGTTAAAATTTCTTTTAGTATAATCGATAAATTTGATTTTTTCCACATATTCTGATATACTTTTTTATAAATTATTCGCAATAACTATTAAGAAAGGATATCTTTTTATGAATATCGAAAATATTAACTATTGGATACAAATTTGGGTAACAAAACTGTTACGAAAAATTTAAACAAATCTGTATAAATATATACAGAAGTATAGATTTTATAAAACAGAAAGCCCTTTGTATCGAGAAATCGGTGCAAACTCAGTGTTAATTGCTTTGAATCCCTAAAGCCTTACACCGAAACAGTAATCCGAAAGGATAAGCTGAATGGTACGAAAGTAGAAAAAACGTAAGGATAGCATAAGGTGAAAAAAAGTACCTCAGTGTTAATGAAAGGATAGATATTATCTAGCGTGACACATTAAAAACGGGTATCCTAAGTGCTGATACAATAGAAAATGAGATTTTCCGTTGTCATGTATAATGGGTGTTTAGCAGCGAAAGTCCTAAATCTTTTTAAGATATGGAACACGTTCAACGACTATCTCCTTGAGGGAGAGTAAAACCACAAGCTAAGGGTGGAAGAAAAATACTGCCCCACAGAATAAAGTGGGTGAAGATATAGTCTACGCTTATGTGAAAGCATAAGAGGTCTGCTGGTGACAGTAAGACTGCTATAAGGTTGCGACTTATAGTGAATGAGATAAAGATATACAAACTTATAAATAAAATACAAATCAAATCTATTGAAGTTAAAATCCTATCGTGTTATACTTTTATTAAATGGAAAATAAAGGGTGGTGACAGATATGGAGTTAAAAAGCATAGGTAAATTTGCTAAAAGAATTGGAGTTATAACAATAGGTATAGGTATCAAGGAGAAGAAAAAAGAGAACAGAAACTCAAAGAGGCAAAGAAAAATCGGATCCTATACATCATATTATTTATAATTTTTGTAATAACAAATATATTGACCGGAAGGGGTTGAAACGGTATGGGCTTGGAAAAACAGAGAACGGAACAATTGAAGCAGTTGCAGATCTTTGACGAATTGAAACAGGATCCCTTGTTTCTGAAACTCGTGCAGGTATGCAGAAATGATAAGAAATATTACTATACCAACTTTTAGTTTATTTAATTTTCTAGGTTTATCCATCTTTAGTTTTCATTCCCTTCTTATATTTATTTCTTGGGCGCGATTTCTCGCACCCAAGAATGTATATTATG
>CALASV010000362.1 GCA_937888895.1 uncultured Clostridia bacterium
GCAAGATACGATTCTTCCAGTCGTTGGTTCTACCACTCAACCAGCATTCGTTAGTTACAAAATGCCAATCGCTGGTAAAACAGGTACAACAACAAATAGCGTAGACCGTTGGTTCTGTGCATATACACCATATTATACTTGTTCTATTTGGATGGGCTTTGATAATAACTTTGAATTAGAAAATGCAACACAAAACTATATTTGGCGTGATATTATGGAAGCCATTCATAAAGAAAAGGCTCTTCCTTACAAAGAATTTGAAATACCAGATTCCGTTTTAACAGCTAAAGTTTGTACCAAATCTGGATTCCTTGCAATAGAAGGCGTTTGTGATGCTTATGAAGGTGGTTCCACTGTAATTACAGAATATTTTGCAAAAGGTACAGTACCTACTGCTTACTGTAATTGTCATGTAAAAGCAACTCTTTGCTTAGATACAGGATTACTCGCTTCGGATTATTGTACTAATGTAGAAGAAAAAATTCTTTTAATTAAAGATGAACCAGCTATTTATATTCCAACAAAGGAAGACCTTTCTACAGCACCACCAGAAAACCCTGCAACTTCCAAAAAGAAACAATATTCTTATACTACATCAGATACCAAATATATTCTTCCATCCGATTTTTGTAATATGCATACATTTGTGGAAGTTGCTCCAATAGAGCCAGAACCTTTCACTCCAGACACAACATTACCAACTCCAACAACACCAATAGATATTGTAAACCCATATTCTACAGACAATGGATTTCAATCTCACTAATAAAAAGTTATCCAGATTCGATTTTAAGTCAAACAAAAAGTCCACCACAGTTAATGCATAAAGCATGAAATGGTGGACTTTTTTTACAAGTTACAATTTTTTTATTTTTCTCCTGCTGTTTTGATTTTTGGTTTAAAAATTAAAGAAGCAATATAACCAAAGATTAAGGCAGCAGAAATACCAACCGAAGAAGCTGTAAATCCTCCTTTAAAAATACCAATAAATCCTTCTTCTGTAATTGCTTTTTTTACCCCTTCAAATAATGCATGTCCAAATCCAAGAAGTGGTACACTAGCTCCTGCTCCTGCAAACTCTTTCCATGGTCCATAAATACCTAAGAAACTAAGCACTGCACCTAAACTCACTAAAATTACCATAACATGTCCCGGTTGTAATTTCGTTCTATCCATTACAATCTGCACAATTACGCAAGTAATTCCACCTGTCAAAAATGCAATAATATAATCCATTCTTTTTTCTCCTTGCTTTTTCCTTGTTTACTCACTATTTTTTATAGTGTATACATTTTTAGATTTATTTTCATTATAAATGATATAAATTCTATTCTACTCTTTCTAATGCAACTGCATGAGCAATTCCCGGAACAGTATCTCCTTCATTAGAACTTACGGAAGAAAGTAATGCTCCCGTTGGTACAAATAAAATTCGTTTCCATTTTCCTTCTTTCATTTGCTGTAATAAATATCCTGCTAATGTAACTGCTGCACAGCCACAGCCACTTCCACCACTATGCACATCTTGAAATTTAGAATCATAAATGGTCAGTCCACAATCGATATGTTGTTTGGAAATGTCATATCCTTTTGCTTTTAATAAATCAATTAAAATTTCACTTCCTACACTTCCTAAATCACCTGTCACAATTTTATCGTAATGCTCTGGCAACAATCCTAAATCATTCAAATGAGTAGAAATCGTATCTGTTGCTGCTGGTGCCATACAAGCTCCCATATTTGCTTTATCTGTAATTCCATAATCCACAATTTTCCCCGGTGTTGCTGCAACAACATAAATACCATCTCTTTTTTGTTCTGTTCTCTCCAAAACAACTGCACCACTTCCTGTTACTGTCCATGTTGCAGACATAGGTCTTTGATTGGCATATTCCAAAGGAAAACGGAATTGTTTTTCAGCACTTGCAAAATGACTG
>CALASV010000363.1 GCA_937888895.1 uncultured Clostridia bacterium
GTATTTCTCATTAATGCCCATCGGCCAATGTATTTCATACGTGAAACCATTGCAAAAAATGTGTTGTTCATAATTTTACCTTATTTTTTAAATTTAATTTTGAATGTTTTAATCTCAAATGGCTTGAATTTTGCACTTAAAAATTTACCGTTATAATCAACATTTATATCCTCTTCTTCAAGAAGATTACATTCAGTTGCAGTTTCAATTTCATCACAGAAAACAAAATTTGCGCATGTTTTTTTGTTTGCTGTTTCATAAGCACGAACAATAATATGGTCGCTATCCTCTGCCACTTTAACAGTTTCAATAACTATATTGTTCTCCAAGCAGGAAACGAAATAATAATAACTGTCAATTGTACCAGGCTGTGCCTTTACCGGAATTGCATAAAGCGGAAAGTTCACATTGTAAGCTTCTTTAACAGTATCAGAATCTGCAACACCCTTTGTATGAGGATAAATAGAGAAGGTGAATGAATGAGATTCTCGGTCCTGAACAGTATTTGGTCTTGTTGCACAACGCAAAAGCGTTGGACAGATTCTGCCATGCTTAACATCACAGCCATACTTACAGTCGTTAAGAATTGAAAGACCGAAGCTGTTATCAGAAAGGTCAACCCATTTGTGCATTGACTCCTCGAACTGAGCAAATTCCCAGGTGGTATTTGTGGTGGTTGAACGCTCAACATTACCAAACTGAATATCAAAGGTTGCTTCATCGGTATGAACATCAATAGGGAAATTAGCCTTCATAATATGTTCGTTAAACTTCCAATCAACATAAGTATCAAAGTCAATTCTTCTTGTATCAGCATAGAAATGAATCTTCTGACGAATCACTGTATCCATTACATTACGTTCGATTTCAAGTGTTGCACGAACAGGACCACATTCTGTCCATTCCATCTTAGTTACATCGGTTACTGCCCAAGATTTTTCCTGATAATAAATATCAATATCCCAGTTGCTATAGTTCATTGGCTTATCTTCATAAATACGAAGTTCATTACCAACTGTACCAGCCGTTAATACTTCTCTCTTTGCTTCTTTATCAAAAATAGAAGTAAACTGACCAAATTCATCTAATTTAATTGTATAGAATGGTGTATCAATACTATCTGCTGTAATTGTAAATGGAGTTACTACATCTGCACTTGTTTCGGAAAGTGTTACATAACCCTTAGCAGGAATATTCTTGATAAATACAACAGCACCATCTGCTGTCTTTTGCACTGGATAAACTTCGTTACCATCGGTTAATGCAGTAGCATCTGTAGCATCAATCTTTACAATATCATTACGAGTATTACCAAGCGTATTAAATACAGTAAGCTTATTACCTTCGTTTAAGAACGCTTTCATTCTTTCTTCAATTAAAGCTTTCGATTTTTCAGCAATTGCTTCATATTCTACCTTTGTTACATCGTAAACTTCCTTAATGGAAGAACCTGGAAGAATATCATGGAACTGATTTAATAAAATAGTTTCCCACATCTGATTTAAATCTTCGGTTGGATAAGCTACGCCAAGCTTCTCTGCCAATACAGACATAAGCTCTAATTCCATCATAGCGTATTCAGACTTACGATTTGCACGTTTATTTCTACCCATAGAAGTATAAGTTCCTCTATGATATTCAAAATATAATTCACCAACCCAGCTAGGAAGACGCTTGCTATCTTTTACTCTTACTTCCAATTCTTCAAAGAATGTTCTAGAAGCTACTTGACGAACCTTTGGAATGCCCTTGATACCCTTCTTCATACGTTCAGAAGTTTCTAACATTCTTCTAGTTGGGCCACCGCCACCATCACCATAACCGTAGGAGATTAAAATATCATTATTGATATCCTTGTTCTGATAGCGCTCCCAGCCACCCATAATAGCATCTGGATGAAGCATACCATTGTAAGTAGTAAAGAAATTCTTTACTTCCTGTCCTACACCAAGTGTTGTAATAAGGTGTGTGAGAACCTTTGTACCATCAATACCTTCCCACATAAAAGTATCCATAGGAACTTTATTAATCTGATTCCATGCTAACTTTGTTGTCATGAAATAGTCAATGCCACTCTTTTTAATAATCTGTGGAAGTGCTCCACTATAACCAAATACGTCTGGTAACCATAAAATACGATTGTCTTTATTAAATTCTTCTTTAAAGAAACGCTTTCCAAACATAAACTGACGAACTAAAGATTCACCAGAAGTAAGGTTACAGTCTGCTTCTACCCACATACCACCTTCTGGCTCCCAACGTCCTTCCGCTACACGCTGTTTAATACGTTCATACTGTTCTGGATGACGTTCTTTTACAAATTTATACAACTGTGGCTGACTGGACATGAAATGATAATCTGGAAATTCTTCCATTAACTTTAATACAGTTGCAAAACTTCTACAAGATTTCTGACGAACTTGGTCTACTGTCCAAAGCCAAGCTACGTCAATATGAGTATGTCCGATACAACTTGCAATGACATCGTCATATCCTGTCATATCTTCATATAAATGCTTACCAATGTACTCACTTGCTGCCTTAATCGAAGCATAAAATTGTTCACTATGAGGCTTTCTTAAATCAATTAAATTGATTGTTTCTGTTAAAATTTCTTCAAATTTAAGTCTTGGCTGGTCATTTTCTTTTAATCTGTTCAAACTTTCCAAAGGAATACGAATATCATAATACAAAGCCATTGTTTCTGGATTGATTACTTGTAATTCTGTTACTAAACGAAATTCATTATGTAATGTTCCAGTATAAGACTGCATATCTATCTTATAAGTTGTACCAGCTTTTGCATTCTCTGTTAAAAGAATTTCACGGTGATTAATGTCAAGTCCCTGTGTTACTCTATCATCCACAAATACAAGGAACTGAGGATTACGTCCATCATCCCAATCTTCTAATGCAGTATGAACACATAACCAAACTGCCTTTCCATCCATATCTTCAGGAATTGTTATATTTCTACGGAACCAATAGTGTTTGTCAGGACCATACCAACGCTCCTTATCATTGTCAAACTCTCTCCATGGTTCTGTCGCTGCATCTACTTCTGCAACATCGATATAGCAACCGTTCTTTACTTGCCAACCAGTAAGCTTCTGTGTTTTTTCCATAGCATACTTTCTGATTTGACCACTAATCACTTGTGCTCTTTCTTTTGCAAACATTATACAGACCTCCTATTGTGACATTATTTTTTTATAATAATAATTCAATAAAATCGGCTTTCAAACAATTTTATCAAGCCTATAATTAAACTATTATACCATAAACAAAGTTTATGGTCGTTTATCTACACACGCTTCGCGTGGCAGTCTTTATTATACCATATCTATACTCTACAACATTTTGGGCAAAATAGCAAGATATTCTTCTGAATTACAAAAATTTTTAAGTTATATTTAACAGAAAGATTATAAAAAAAGAGATATTATTCATACTTATGAACAATATCTCTTTCCATTATTTTACTTTACTATGTGCAACTCGTACACTATTTTTTAATACACTTTTACACAATTGATAATTGGACATTTACGAAATTCTTCAAATATTACTTTAAGTTCTTTTCCTACCAAACCATTCAGTTCTACTAATCTTTGATATCCAATCGTAGTACCTGTATATACTCGTTTTCCATCCACTTCTAAATGAAACTTTTCTACACGCTGACCTAATGTAATCTGTTCTTTCAAAGACACATAATTCATCTTGATTTCTTTAGGAAATGTTAAAACTATTGTTGCATTTTCTGTATAATCGAGAGGTTTCCAGCTTAACTCATTATCCTCTAATATATGTTCTGCAAGGAAACCTTCTTCTGTTTCAGAAGCTACAACTGTTGCACCTGTAATAGAAGTACCAAAATTATTACGAATAAATTCTCCAATTTCATGTAAACGATTCACATCTGCCTCGGCTAAATAACCATCTCTATGTGGTGGAATATTTAATAATAACACACTATTACCACCTACTGCTTTTAAGTAAATATTTAATAATACATCTAAAGGACGAACTTTTGCATCTTCTTCGTCATGGTGAAACCAACCCGGACGAATCGAAGTATCTACTTCTGCTGGATACCAAATAAAATCGGTTACTCCTTTTACGCGTTCTCTACTTCCTAAATCTCTATCTTGTTCATTAATCTTTTGCTCTCTAAATTCGGTATCATCTGACTGCTGAGAAGCTTCTGCAATTGCTTTTTGTGAAAATAATCTTGCTGGAACAACACTCCATTCCGATTCTCTGCAATCACCTGCTTCGTTTCCACACCAACGTACATCAGGACCACTCACAGAAATTACTGCATTTGGCTGAAGCTTACGAATTAATGCATAATAACGATTCCAATCATATTGCTGTTTCTTTCCATTTGGACCTTCTCCACAAGCACCATCAAACCAAACTGTATAAAGTTCCCCATAGTTTGTCATAAGTTCTGTTAATTGGTTGCAAAAATAATCATCATAAGCTTCTCCTGAACCATACGTTGCTTCGTGTCTATCCCATGGAGATAAATAAACACCAAACTTAATACCATATTTCTGACAAGACTTAGATAACTGTGCTACAATATCTTTTCCATAAGGTGTGTACATAACCGAATGTGTTGTATATTTTGTATCCCAAAGACAAAAACCATCATGATGCTTTGCTGTAATAATACAAGCTTTAATTTCTGCATCTTTTAATGCACGACACCACTGGTCTGTATCCATATTCTGTGGATTAAAAATGGAAATATCTTCTTTTCCATCTCCCCATTCTCTATTCGTAAAACTATTGATTCCATAATGTAAAAAAGATGTAAACTCTAACTTCTGCCAATTTAACTGATTTTCAGTAGGATATACCGATACCAATTTTTCAATCCAAGCTCTATCTTCCATTGTGTTATCCTTTCTTCTATCATTTTATAATAAATATTCTAAAATTGCTTTTATTCGTTTTATATGCCAAACATATTCTTAACATTCTGGTTCAAATGTCTTTACTTCAAAAGATTCAAAAATATTCTTTCTTGCTTCTTCTAATGATGTATATTCTCCACCATAAATCATCTGAGCTACTAAATTACCAATTGCTGTTGCTTCTGTCGGACCAGCGTATACCGTTTTCTTTGTAGCATTTGCAGTTAACTGACTTAAATAATCTGCATTTGCACCACCACCTACAATATTAATAGCTTCATAAGACTTACCTGTAATAGCTTCGATTTGTTGTACTGTTCTTCCATAACATTCTGCAAGGCTCGCATATACAACCGTAGCTACTTCACCCGGTGTTTCTGGAACTGTCTGACCTGTCTTAGCACAATATTCTTTGATTGCTTCAATCATATTATCAGGAGCAAAAAAGCTTTGGTCATCTACATCTACTCTAGAAGAAAAATCTTTCTTTTCTGCTGCCATTGCACAAAGTTCTGCAAAAGAATATTGTTTATCATAATCTCTACGTACCGACTGAATCATCCATAAGCCCATAATATTCTTTAAGAAACGATAGCGATAATTATAACCACCCTCATTTGTTAAATTTGCTTCGTGACTTGCCTCATTACAAATAGCTTCTAAACTTTCTACACCCATTAAGGACCATGTACCAGAACTAATATATACGGTTTCTTTGCCCATACTTGGAACTGCCATAACAGCAGAACCTGTATCATGAGAAGCTGGAATAACTACTTGACAAGTAAATCCAACTTCTTCTTCTACTTCTTTTCTTAAACTGCCAAGTACACTACCAGCCATTTTAATTTCTGGGAAAATATTCTTTGGATAGCCCAACATATCAAACAATTCGTAATCCCAATCCTTTGTTACAGGACTTACTAACTGTCCTGTTGTAGCAATCGTATATTCTACTGCCTTCTTTCCAGATAATAAATAATGAAAATAATCTGGCATAAATAATAAGGTATCTGCTTGCTCTAAATATTCTGGAGTTTTCTTCTTTACTGCCATTAACTGATAAATCGTATTATACATTTGCTTTTGAATACCAGTTCTAGCATATAAATCTGTTTCATTAATGATTTTATACACTTCTTCATCCATACCTTGTGTACGGCTATCACGATATCCAACTGCTTGTCCAATACGATTTCCATCTTTATCTAAAAGCACAAAATCGACACCCCAAGTATCTACACCAACAGAAACCGGAATTTTACCAATTTCCTTACATTGTTTCATACCTGCTTTAATTTCTGTAAATAACTGGTCTGCGTCCCAACACTTTGTACCGTCAATGTCTTTCATACCATTTTCAAAACGATATACTTCTTCTAATTGCATCTTTCCATCTTTCATACAACCAAGAATATGTCTTCCACTTGAAGCACCAATATCTACAGCTAAATAATAATTTTGCATACTTATTTCTCCTTTTTATTTCTTCTCACTTTACAAAAAACGAGGATGTTGCAAAACGAACTCAATCTACAACATATAGTTTTCTTATCAAAAAATGATACTCTATATTTTGATTAAGTTTTTCATTTTGCAACATCCCCGTATGAAAAACAGATTATTCTGTGTTATGTCACATTTTCTTACGCTCTTATCAATAAATGCTAAGAACTATGTGAACAATACCTATTCTGTCTCTTCTGTATTATATTTCTTATATCCTGGATGCTTTCCTGTTACACCATATTTACTTCTCATGCTAATGAGTGTATCAATATCTGGCTTGGAAATTTCCTTTGCACCACCAAGAAGATGTGCTGTTAACTGAATCTTTGCCCAAAGCTCTAAGCTTTCCATACGATAGTAAGCTGTAATTAAATCAGAACCGATAGCTAATGCACCATGATTTTCTAAGAGAACTACATCATGCTCCTGAAGATATGGACGAATTGCATTTGGAACTTCTTCTGTAGAAGGTGTACCATAAGGAGTTACTGGAACGCTACCAATAGCAATAACATCTTCAATCATAACATACTTATCCATATGTACATGAGCTACTGCAAAACCTGTAGATGTTGGTGGATGTGCATGAAGAACTGCCCCTACATCTTCACGTTCTTTATAACAGCAAAGGTGCATCTTAATTTCGGAAGATGGACGATAGCCTTCTTCTGCCTCTAAAATATTACCATCCATATCGATAATAACTAACTTTTCTGGTGTGATGAAGCTCTTACTAATACCAGTTGGTGTTGCAAGAATTTCGTTTTCACTTACTTTTACAGAAATATTTCCATCATTTGCTGCTACCCAACCGAGTTGCCACATTTTGTTACAGATATCACAAATCTGTTCTCTGATTTCCTGATATTTCATCTTTTTTACTCCTTCTATATGATTTTTGTTACTATTCATATTATAAATTTTCTCTTTGTAAATATGATAAAGAGCTATTGACAATCGTCTATCCTTAACTAATTTCTTCTAGTCTAATCCTATTTTATTTCACTACGAGCAAAAGCATATCTAAATAATAAATACAAAGAGAAAATGCATATGATATTCTATAAACTATTTATATAAAGGACCATAAGTAGCACAAGCACGATAATCCTGACCTTCTTTATCCATACCAAAT
>CALASV010000364.1 GCA_937888895.1 uncultured Clostridia bacterium
CAACGAAAACGACTGCGTAGCAGTCAAATCGAGCTGTATGGCTGAACTGTTACAAGATTTTACTCTATCAATTTAAATCCAATCCCCCATATCGTTTCAATGTAATCTACATTATTCACTTCCTGTAATTTTTTACGCAAATTACTAATATGTTGTTTTAAAGAACGCTCCGTACAATCGGGAGTGTCCATACTAATACGGTCTAGCAATACACTTTTGGCAATCACTTTTTGGGGATGCTCCATCAATAATTTCAAAATCGCATATTCTGTTCTTGTCAATTTTACTGGATTTCCTTGAACTTTTAATTCAAGAGACAGCGTATCAAGACTTAAATCCCCTCTAGTAATTGTTTCCCTGTTTCCTATCTGTTCTGCCTTGCGAAGCTGAACAGTAATTCGTGCTAACAATTCCTTCGTATCAAAAGGTTTTGTCATATAATCGACTGCACCACTAAGCAAAACATTTACTTTATCTTGCACATCTACTTTTGCACTAAGCACGATAACAGGAATATTTTTAATATAGGAAAGCACTTCTTCTCCCGATAAACCCGGTAACATCAAATCTAGCAAAACCAAATTGGGTTTATGTTGAGAAAGAAGGTATAATGCCTCCGTACCTGAATAAGCACGGAGAACTTCATAGCCTTCTTGTATCAATACGGTTGTCAACATATCACCAATAGAAACATCATCTTCTATAATTGCAATTGTTTTCATTTTCCATCTCCTTCCTTACAAAAATAAGAGAATAAGAATTAAAGTTCATCTAATGTTTTTTCATACGCTGGATAAAATTCTTCAAAAAATACCTCTACTTCTTCTAATTGCATTTTTTGAATAGCTTCCAATGTTGCTTTTTTTGCATTTACAAATTCGGTATTTCCTGCTTTTTCTTCTTCTACACATTTTAATAATGCAGAAATCTTATCTGCTGCCTTTACGAGTTTCCAAAGATATTCGTCTTGTTCTTCTGGGAAAAATAAACTCTGATATTCGCTACGAATATCTTCTGGCAACATTTGAAGCAAATTGTTGGCTGCGACTTCTTCAATTTCTTTAAACGCACTTTGAATATCTTCATTATAATATTTAATTGGTGTTGGCATATCTCCTGTAATAATTTCCGTACTATCATGGTATATCGCAATTAAAGCTATTTTTTCTACATTCAAGTCTTTTCCAAAACGAGTTTTTCCAATCACACCCAATAAATGTGCCACCATAGCCACTTCTAACGAATGCTCACTAATATTTTCTCTTGTTGCATTTCTCATCAACGGCCAACGCTTAATATACTTCATACGCGACATCATTGCCCCAAAGCTATATACTGTTTTTGTTTCTTTCTCCATTTTCTACTTCTCCAAATATTTTTTCACATATTGACCTGTATACGATTGTGGCATCCTTGCTACTTCTTCTGGTGTTCCTTTTGCAATTACTGTTCCACCTCTATCTCCACCTTCTGGTCCAATATCAATTAAATAGTCAGCCGTTTTAATAACATCCAAATTATGTTCAATGACAAGTACTGTATTTCCTGCGTCTACCAATCGCTGTAAAATGTCAATCAATTTCCTTACATCTTCAAAGTGCAATCCTGTTGTTGGCTCGTCCAAAATATAAATCGTTTTTCCTGTACTTCTTCTCGAAAGTTCCGTTGCTAACTTAATACGCTGTGCTTCGCCACCAGAAAGTGATGTTGATGGATGTCCTAATTTCAAATAAGACAAACCTACATCATTTAATGTTTCTATTTTTCTACGAATCGTTGGTACATTTTCAAAAAAGTGAACAGCTTCTTCTACTGTCATATCTAGCACATCGAAAATAGATTTTCCTTTATATTTTACCTCTAATGTTTCTCTGTTATATCGTTTTCCACCACAAACTTCACAAGGCACATAAACATCTGGTAAAAAGTGCATTTCAATTTTAATAATACCATCTCCAGAACAGGCTTCACATCGTCCACCCTTTACATTAAAGCTAAAACGACCTTTTTTATAACCTTTCATTTTGGCATCCGAAGTAGAAGCAAACAAATCCCTTATCAAATCAAACACTCCTGTATAAGTAGCTGGATTAGAACGAGGAGTACGACCAATTGGTGACTGGTCAATAGCAATAACTTTATCCAACTGATCTACCCCAAGAATCTCTGTATGTTTTCCCGGAATCGTTCTTGCTCTGTTCAAGTTCTTTGCCAATGTTTTATATACTACTTCATTCACTAACGAACTTTTTCCCGAACCAGAAACTCCTGTTACACAGACAAATACTCCAAGTGGAATATCTACATCCATGTTTTTCAAGTTATTTTCGGCTGCTCCTCTTACTTTTAACCAACCTTTCGGCATACGACGAACACTTGGTACAGGAACACATTTCTTTCCACTTAAATATGCACCTGTTAACGAATCTTCACAAGCCATAACTTCTTGTGGTGTCCCTGCTACTACAACTTCTCCACCATGAGAACCTGCACCAGGACCAATATCAACTAAATAATCACTAGCAAGCATTGTATCAGTATCATGCTCAACAACAATTAATGTATTACCCAAATCACGCATATCCAATAGAGAATTAATTAACTTCTCATTATCTTTTTGGTGCAGACCAATACTTGGTTCATCCAAA
>CALASV010000365.1 GCA_937888895.1 uncultured Clostridia bacterium
CAATTTGATTTAATGCTGTATCTACTGTTTCTTTTAATGAAGTTTCTTTTTTTGGATTCCGTACTTTAAATTCTAAAATAATAGCATTTTTCTTTTTATCCATTGGTTCTAACATCACATCATATCTTCCATATCCACTTTCTCGATTTGATGTTAACATATATTCTTCTGTTAATTCTATTAGTAAACCTAGAACAAATCCATGATAAAAACGCTCTGGCTCTGTTCTTGAAGCATCTTTTGTTGTATCAAAATAACTAAACACATCTTTTGTTATTTGATTCATATAAATATTCATTTCTTCTATATTTTGACATAACAATGCTCTTATAAAACCATGATATGCCACTTCGGTTGTTTGAAACCAATCTTGCACTAAACTAAAAAACATACTAAATACTTCTCCATTAGTTAGAGCTAACTCGTATTGTGTTCTTCTTCCAGGAATTTTACTCATTTGTTTCTTCACTACTTTTAAATATCCACTTGCAAGTAATAAACTCCACACACTTGCTTCACTATCTCCAATGTGATTATAAACAATTTGTTCTTCTATTATTGTAATAATCGTTTCTCTTTTCAATAATCGTTCCATTGTAGATTTCATATTAATATTTCCTTCTTGTAACAATTTACTTACTAAACGATTACTACTTGTATTTGCCCAGTACATATCATAAATTCCTGTATCTAAAAAATTTAAAATAGACCAAGGATTATACATATCTTTTTGAGTACCAAATGTAAAGCCATCATACCATTCTTTTACATTCTCTTGTTCTGCTGCCAAGCCATACTCTTGTAATGATTGCACTACTTCTTGTTCTGTAAATCCAAACGCTGTTGCATATTCGTTCGAAGTTGTAGTCACTACTTTTAAATGATTTAAATCAGAAAAAATAGATTCTTTACTTACTCTTGTAATTCCTGTCATAATTGCCCGTTCTAAATAAGGATTTGTTTTAAAGGTAGAATTAAATAAACTTCTTGTAAAAGAAACTAATTCTTCCCAAAATCCATTTACATACGCTTCTTGCATCGGAGTATCATATTCATCCAACAAAATAATTACTTTTTTTCCATAATAACGATATAAAAAATCGGATAATTCATGTAATGCAATGCTTGCCTCACTATCACTCATCACTCCTGATAATATTTTATCAAAAAAAGCTTTATCTGCACCAGTTAATCTATCACTTTCTCTTACAAACGAATACTTCACATATAATTTCCTTAATACAAAACAAATTTTTTCCCTTGTAGTAACATAATTACTTTCTTTTATATTTGCAAAAGATAAACTAATGACAGGATATTTTCCTTGCAGTTTCTGATATTTTTCCTCATTCCAAATAAAAAGACCTTCAAATAAATCACCTCGATTTGCATACTTCACCGAAAAGAAATGTTCTAACATACTCATATTTAATGTTTTACCAAAACGCCGAGGACGAGTAATTAAAGTAACATCATCACCACTTTCCCACCATTCTTTCATAAATGATGTTTTATCTATATAAAAATAATCTCCTTCTCTTAACTTATCAAAATCCTGTATACCAATAGCTATTTTCTTTTCCATAATCAATTTGTGCTCCTATCTCTCTCTTTTCCTTTAGTTTACCACAAAGAAAGCAATTGGTCATCTTTATTTTTTAAGAAAAAAAATGCAAGAATGCCTCTTGCACTCTTGCATTTTGTAAAAACAACAAAAAAATATTCTATTTATAATTTGCCTATTCTATTATATTTCCATCAGCATCGTACTCTATAAAACCAATATAAGTTCCATTTTCATCATACTGATAAACTTTATAATAAGTAATCAATCCTTCTGCATCATAATTTGTTTCTTTTGTTACATTGCCATTAGAATCATACTCTTCTTTATGACTTCTACCATCATAATAAAAAGCAATGTACTCTATCTGTTTTCCTTCCTCATTATATTTATAAATAGAAGATATATCATCATTTGATTCATAATTTATCTCTTCTTTTACTACACCATTAGAATGATATTCATAAGTGCTATAACCTGTTAATTCATCCATTTCATTATATCGTAATTTCTTTATCTTATAACCATCTGCATTAATTTCTTCAGATGCACTATAATATGTCCATTTTATTTGCTCATTATTATCATTATACTCATATACTTTATAATCTTCTATATTACCTTCAGCATCATAGTTACATTACCTGAGGCATCATAACTTATTGTCTTTATCTTATTACCATTTGCATCATATTCTAATTCGTCAATTTCTTCTATATTACCAGATAAATCATGCCATACTCTTTTAATTGCTTTTCCATGAACATCACATTCTGTCATTACAAATCCTGTAACTTCATCGTTAGGTCCATAAGTTAATGAAAAAGACTCTGTTTTTTTACCTTCTTCATTATATTTTACATACCATGTCATGACTTTATCAGTATTATATCGTGTTCTTTGCTTTACTTGACCATTTGAATAATATTCATATAAATCATAATAGTCTATATTTCCTGCATTATCATAGTAAATTGTTTTTATAAGCTTTCCATTCGCATCATATTCATTTTTCACATTTTCTTCTGGTTTTGTAGTTGGTGTTGGTGTTACTGTTCCTTCTGGCTTAGTGGTTGGGCTTGGTGTTACCGTTTCTTCTGGTTTTGGTGTTACTAATGCTCCCGGTGTACTTAGTTCTGTATCATCATTCGGTTTATCTGTTGGTACTGTTGGCATAGGTGGAGTTACACTTGGCTTCTGTGTTGGTGTTGCTGTTGGTCTACTTGGTTTTGTCGTTGGCATTTGTGCTTGTATATTTGGAGGCACTGTTTTATCATTTTCTCCTTCTACTTTTGTACCTGCTGTTGATACATTTGCACCTTTTCCTGCAATATCTGCTGCATTTAACTTACCTTGACCATAAATTTTTACATTATCTCCACTTACTACAGCATTTTCTACTGTTGCAGAAGCAGATACCATAATTTCTGTCTTTGTTCCTTCTACTACTACTTCTTTTGCATCATTATACAACTTAACAAAAGCATTTTCTGCCTGTTTTGTTACGGTTACTTTTTCTACAGGAATATTAAAATTCACTTTAGAATTACCTGTTACTTCTACTGTTCCAACTTTGAAAGTTCCTTTTTCTTTAATATAACAAGTACTTCCACCTGTACTATTCATATCTAAATTTGTAATAACAGAATCTTTCAATGTAATATTTAATAAGTTTCTACCCTGTTTTGTTTCTTTTTCCTGTTTTACAGATACTCTTCCTGTATAATTAGCAATTTCCTTTGATTTCCTACAGATTCTACAGCAATCTTTCCTACATTATCTTTAGATAAATTCAAAGTAACATTTGCAGAAATTTTCACTGTATCAATTTTAGTTTCCTTATCCGTTACAATCGTTGCAAAAAAACATCAAAAAATAACTTATTACCTCGAATAAGCCATTCTTTGATGTTTTATAAATTTATATGCAAAAAAGACAAAGCTATCTACTCT
>CALASV010000366.1 GCA_937888895.1 uncultured Clostridia bacterium
CTACGAAATGTAGCATGGAGGAAATATGTTTGATAAGTTAGAGGATTTATTAAGAAGATTTGAAGAAATCCAAAATGAGTTAAGTGAACCATCGGTAGTAAGCGACCAAAATCGTTTTCGTAAATTGATGAAAGAACAAAATGACTTAACTCCGATTGTGGAAGCTTTTCAAGAGTACAAAAAAGAAAAGCAGAATATTGGAGATAGCTTATTCATTCTCGAAGAAGAAAGCGATGAAGAAATGAGAGAGCTTGCGAAAGAAGAATTAGCAGAAAGTAAAGCAAATGTAGAAGCATTAGAAAATAAGTTGAAAATTTTACTTTTACCAAAAGACCCAAATGATGATAAGAATGTTATTGTAGAAATTCGTGGTGGTGCAGGTGGTGATGAAGCTGCTTTATTTGCAGCAGAATTATATCGTATGTATTGTAAATATGCAGAAGTACAGCGTTGGAAAATTGACTTGATTTCTGTAAGTGAAAATGGAATTGGTGGATTTAAAGAAGTTGTATTTATGGTAAATGGTGCAGGTGCATATTCTAAGTTAAAGTATGAAAGTGGAACACACCGTGTACAGCGTATTCCAGTAACGGAATCTGGTGGTCGTATTCATACTTCCACAGTTACAGTAGCGATTATGCCTGAAGCAGAAGAAGTAGATGTAGAAATCAATCCAAATGATTGTAGAATTGATGTATTCCGTTCTTCTGGTAATGGTGGACAGTGCGTTAATACAACAGACTCTGCTGTGCGTTTAACACATATTCCAACAGGTATTGTAATTTCCTGTCAAGATGAAAAATCTCAGTTAAAGAATAGAGATAAGGCATTTAAAGTATTGCGTGCAAAATTGTATGAATTGGAATTAGAAAAAGCACAAGCAGAAGAAAGTGCTTTAAGAAAGAGCCAAGTAGGTACAGGAGACCGTTCCGAAAAAATTAGAACTTATAACTTCCCACAAGGACGAGTAACAGACCATAGAATTAAGTTGACAGTTTATAATTTGGACTCTGTCATGAATGGAGATATTCAAGAATTTGTAGATTCTTTAATTGCAGCAGACCAAGCAGCGAAGTTAACACAGATGGCAGAAAGCTAAAATAAAATTCTCCATAAAGAAACTAAAATATGATGTTTCTTTATGGAGAATTTTTTTAAAGTTTCTTTTGTTTATCAGGTGTGATAGGGCGAAAGTGATATACTTCGTCATAGGATAGAATGCCTTCTTTTGTTTCTGGATTTGCTGCGACTGTTCCTGTGCAATCACGAGCAGAGGCACAGTTGTGTAAGTCTAAACATTCGTCAATTTCTTTTTCTCGTAGTTTTCTTTGTTGTTCTATAGTATTCATAAAGTCACCTTCTTTCTATAGTTTTAGTATGTGAAAAAATAGAAAAATAATAGTGCTATTTTATGGAAAATAGTTTTTAGTAGGATAAACTTTACGAATTGTGAAAGAACTTCTTGACAGATTTTTAGGAATACGGTAGAATGAAAAAGAATTAAGGGAGTAGTCAGCACGAGAGTGTGGTATAGCCAACATCACAGAACAAATAGTTCGTGGCTTTATCTGAAATGACGAGACTTATCTGTTTATTACAGGTAAGTCTTTTTTTTAACCGAATCAAATAAGTCCCCCATAGAGGATGCGTAGAGCATTAAGTGGTGGGTCTAGGACTTATTTGTGTCAGGTGGAGCTTACAAGCTCCATCTGACAAGCTACGATAGTAGCTATTTGGTTATGAAGCAAGTAGCGAAGCGAATTGCGAATATCCGATTGACTAGTGATTTCAGATAATGTTTTATATGAGTGGAAGAAAATATTGAGTAAAGTACAAGAAAAGATAATTTGCTTTATATTTTATAGAGGTTTCTTGTTTTGGAATTAATAATAGGAAGGAGCGTATAAATAATGAATAATAGATTAAAAGAAAAAATAGAGAAAGTTCGTCTTGAACTTCAGAATGAATCATTTGCAATAATAATTGGAAAGTTAAATGAAGGGATTAATTGTTCAGAAAATATAGCATTAAATTCTTATTATAAATTCTTAAATGTATGTAATGGGGGACGTTGTGGTGCTATAGATTTATGGAGTGATGAATTGCTTTTTAGTAATCAATATAGAGTAGTGGAACTTGTAGGTGGAGAAGAAAAATGGTTGTGTATAGGACAAATATTATATGAACCACTTGTAATGGAATTGAATACAGAAGAGGTATATTTATTTTATCAAGGTTGTGAAAATGAAATAGAAGGTAAGTGTTTTGGAAAATTGGATGACTTTTTAGAGGATTATGTTTTTGGGAGAAAGTATGCAAAAATAATACCAAATGCTGATGAAGATAAATGGTACATATTTTTGGAAAAAATAAAGGTTGTTTAATGAAGCATATGATAATGCATTTCATCAATTTTTTCAGTATGAACAGTATATAGGACAGACATGGGGAGATATTTTGGAAGAAAATATGTCAAAAGTATGGAAAATAATATATCAATATAGTAATTATGCTGAGCTTTCAAAAAAAGTAAGTGATATAGATATTTCGGAAATAGATGAGATTGAATATACAATAGATAATGATAATGTAATAGAAGAAATAAGCACAGAAATTGAATTGTGTGCAGAAAGTCGTTTTGTTTGTGGCAAAGAACATATTTTTTTTGAAAGTTTATTTAAAGCATATAAATTAGGTGGTTGGCCATGTGGATGGAAAGATGGAAAATTATAGTATATGTTCCTAAAAAGGAATAGATAAAAAGAAATTATTAGAAATAATAAACAAATAAAGCTTATAGATGATAAAACAGAAAAAGAAATATAGAGTGAGAATGCTGACCCAGAGGAAGAATGGAAAAAATGGTAGAAATTAATGTTAAAAGAATTGAAAAAGGTTTGCAGTTAGGGATAGAAAAAAGAATTCAAAGAGAACAAAAGTATTTTTGGTATTTTTATGCTGTAGAAAAGAAAAATGATATTTATTATGTTTATGAATGTGAGATTGCAGAAGATAATATGTCTGCTGAGATATATGAATTTGAAAATATATCTAAATATTTATCAGTACAAGAGGTTATAAAACAGTTTCCTTGTAAATATAAAATTTGTTTTGAAGATATAAATGTATTGAAGGGACAAAAAATATTTAATGTTAATTCTTATATATGATTGCATAGTAGAGCAATAAATGGAGAAAAAATTTATGATTAGGAAGTTTAATGAGTGGTTAAAAGCACAGGCATGGAAAGTAACATTAAATGAATCAATGAATTTATGTTTAAATGAGGAATTTATTAAGAGATATTCTTGTATCAGTAGTGAGTATCAAGAATTTTTAAGATATTTTAATGAAGTAATATCTGATGATGAAAAAACATGGTTTTTGTGTAGTAATGAATATAATAATACATCTAAGTTAGCATTTCGATGGAATGAATTTGAAGAGTTAAGTTTAGAAGCTACTAAAGATGATGAGGAATGGAAAGAAGAAATTAAACGATGGTGGGATAAAAAGTTACCAATTATAATGTCTGTGAGAGATGGTTATTCGTTTTTTGCAATTGATTTAGAAAATGGAACTATTGTGAGAGGGGAAGAACCAGAATTTGAGGAAATAGAGATTGTTGCAAAAAGTTTTTATGAATTTTTGGATATGATGATGAAAGGGAAGTATTATGAAGAGTGCAATTTTTAATGGTCCAAATGGAAAAGAAACCGTAATATCTAATATTTCATTATTTAAAGAAATGATAATGGGTGATTTTAATACTTTTTGGATGCAAGGAAGTGGAGATGGATTTATTGATTTTTATGAAGATAATGAGAAGATAGCCACTTTAATGCTCGGACCCAATATAGAGTATGGCTTGTACTTGCATTTTATAGACCATGTTACACGTATTAACTTGTTATCTTTACATGATGAAAATAAATTAGAAGAAGTTGCAGAAACTGCTGAAGAAATATATGCATCTATAGGATTGTTTTTACCAATTGATTTAGCATGGGAAGGAGTATTGGAATTTATTAGGACAGGCAAGGCATCTTCTAAGATAAGATGGATTACACCAGATGATATTCCAGAGAGTGGAAATTGGTAAGGGATATTATGTTGGAGTTTATTGAAAGATGAAGATTTTTAGAATTGGTTACACTAGAAAGATAGATGATTTATGGAAGAATATATGGATTTTTTAAGAGAATATAAAACGGATGTAGATAAAATGTGTGTCGAACTAGATTCGTATGAAAAAAGAAAATTAGCACTTATGTGTTTGGAACGGCAGTTTAAGGTATATGAACAGTTTATAAAAGAACAAAAAGGAATATGAAATTTTTAGAGGAATAGATACAAAGAAATAGCAGGAAATAATGAAATATTATAAAATGAAAGGTAAATGTGATGAGAGAAATTATTTGTTTTCATAACTCTGATGAAGTAAATGGATATTTAAGTAATTGGTATCTTTCTGATTTTAATATAAATGGAATAAAGTATTCTTCTATGGAGCAGTATATGATGCATCAAAAAGCATTAGTATTCCAAGATAAAGAAATTGCACAAAAAATTTTAGAAACTTCTAATGTGGGAAAGATTAAAAAATTAGGTCGTGAAGTAAAAAGATATGATGATATTGTGTGGAATGGTATAAGACAAGTTATTGTTTATCAAGGATTGCTAGAAAAATTTCGCCAAAATGAAGAATTAAAGGAGAAACTCCTTGCTACAAAGCAAAATATTTTGGCAGAATGTGCAGTACAGGATAAAATTTGGGGTATTGGTTTGTCTATGAAGGATGAAAAACGTTTTTATATGGAGAAATGGAAAGGACAAAATTTATTAGGATTTTCATTAATGTGTGTACGAGAAATGTTGAAATAAGAGTTTTTTAAAAGAAGGAGAATGGAATGAATTATACAGAATATCAACAATATATGAAACATTTTTTTGAACAATATTATGAGAAACTTTCTAAAGAGGAATATGATATTATGATTCCTCTTGATGAAACACAAAAAGAAATGTGGAGTGATGATGCTGACCCAGAGGAAGAATGGAAAAAATGGAAGTTAGTTTTAGCTAGTATTGATGATAAAGAAATTAAAAACTTAGAGAAAGAAATTGGCATAACACTTCCACTTTCTTTGAAAGCGTTTTTAACAGTTTATCATCATTATTTTGAATGTCCGATTGGACGAAATCCACTTTTTGAGCCTTTTGAAGCTATAAAAAATGCATGGAATCCAGTGCTTGTGAAATATGGATATTTGCCTTTTACATGGGATGAAGAAGGTTATTATATTCGTTGTATTTGTTTAGAGGAAATGCCTAAGGAAGAAAAATGTGGAATTTACCAAATTGACCACGAAGTATTATTTAGTTTTGATGAAGAAACGGTTCAGAAACAAGAAATAGATGAAAATATGAAGTTTGTTTCTGAAAATTTACTTACTTATTTGGATGAGATTCTTAATGATAGGGATAAAGATTCTATGCTGAAAAATGCTAAAAAAGCTATTATAAAAGCATTGAAAGAGAAATGTGGAATTGTAAATTTTGATGATTTGGTTGAAAAAAGTGAAAATAATTTTAATGATATATATGAAGCTTTGAAGCCAATACAAGAACAGTATTATTTATCAGATGATGATATGGAAGAAATATTAGAAATGTTAGAGTATGTATTATAAACAAGCTAAAAATATATAAAAAAATGTTTAGTATTTTTAGTAATTATGTTTTTAGGAGATTTTTAATGAATGAATTAATGAAATATTTTAATGATATTAGTGCAGAAGTTAATAAGGAGATAGCTTCACTACAAGGGAAAGAATTTCCAAAGGTATTACATAAGTTATATGAAACAATAGGAAGTGCAGAGTTACCTTATGGAAGAATTTATAAGTTAGATTTGGCAATCAAGACTTCTAAAAAGTCTCCATTTTTTCCAAATTGGTTTGTTTTTGGGCAAGATAATTACTTTTCTTTTTGGGTTTGTTTGAAAGCAGAAAGTGAGGATGGATACTATTTTACAACTTGGGACCATGAATTGGGATTAGAAATAGATGAACCAGTTTGGGAAGATTTATTATCATTTCTGAAAGATATAGAGGAAGAAAATAAAGTAGAATGAACAAAACGAATAATGAATTTATAAAAAAGTTGATTTATAAGGAATCTAAAGAAGAAGTATTGAAAATATTGGATAGTATAGAAGAAGCAAAGATTTTGCATACATATATAGAGTATTATAACTGGGATGATAGTTTTGAAATTCCACAAAAAGTATTATCTAAAATTTGTTGTGAACTTAGTACTGCATTATTGATATTCTATTTGGCAGATGGAGAAAGATATTTAGAAAATAAGGATGAAGTACAAAAGAGTAAATTAACAGAATGGTCAATGTTTCTTCAAAGATTATATCAGCAAATTGTAGAAGGCAAGTTTAAGAAAGGAACTATTTTTTTTGAACCACCACTAAACAAAGTTCAATTATATAAAATGGAAAAAATATTGAGCAAAGAGGAAGAGGTCTTTATTAAGAAAATAGAGGCAGTATAAAAGGTAATATATAGAAAAATGATAGATAAATATGAATTATGGTTAATGGAAGAAATACAAAATATTGATAATTTTCTATATGAGGATATAAAAATAATAGATAAATATCCTTTAGAAGTAGCTAAGAAAGTTTTAAAAGTTTTGATTGAAAATGCTTGTTTAGGGCAGAATTATGCACCTATAAAATTAGCTCGTAAGAAAATCAAGGAAATTGATAAATATTGGTTAAAACAATATTTTGTTGAAGTTGCTAGTACTTGTATTAATTATGAGGATGAATGGGAATATAGAAGATTGTTGGAATTAGTTATGCTTATAGTTCCAGAATGTAAGGAAAAGATTTTAGAATTTGGAGCAAATTCTGAAAATGAAGAAATAAGAGAAGTGATAAAAGAATTTTGCTTATAGAGAAAGAGCAATAAAAAATGAGATAGTTATAATTATAAGCAATTAAGCAAACAGATTATGAATATCCGTTTGACTAAAAATATTTTTAAATTAAAAAAGATAAGAGAGGAAAATAGATGTATGCAGAAAATAAAAAAGCTATTCCATTAAAGGAATTAAATTGGAATGAATTTATAAATCTTCAAAAGAATGAGGAAGAAGAAGGACCATTGATTAAAATCCCATTTTCAATAAATACGCCATATTTGCAAAAGCAGTTTGATTTAGATTTAATTATTCACAATCTTTCTAATGATACTATAGAACTGGGAAAAAAGATTGTTTCTTATGTATTGCAAAACTTTAATAAGTTGTTTGAAACAGGGTGGACCTTACTTTATTATTATTTGTGTGATGTAGAGGCATACCCTGATATTGCTAATCATACTTTATCAGAATTTTATAAAGAAATTGATTTTGATTCTCCTTATTACAGTATTCAGCTTGAGATTAATATAGAACATTTAAAAGATGGTATTGCACGATATTGTTTTGTGGTTTCAACGGCGTGTGATGAATTTATGATTTCAGACGATGATATGCGAGTTTATATGGTAGATAATAAATGCAAAAATTTTGACACCAATAATGATGATACACAAATGTTAGGAGAATGGGAAGAAATGGGGTCTTTATATGGTGATGATAATGATGAGGAGTGGATGGAATATCTTTCTGAGAAGTATAGAAAAATGGAACAGGAAGGTTTTGAGTATGCAGAGTCTTTTCAAAAATTTGAACTGGATTAATAAAAAAGGAGAGAAATTACTTTACGGAATGGAAAGATAGAATAGATGAAATGTGTGCTTATGAATTAGAAGAGCAAATAATCTATAATATAAAAGCAGGATTTTTGTCAGATGAGGAAATTAAAGAGGCAAGAATTATTATAAGGAGTATGAAAATTTATGGAAAATAAAGAAATAAGAGCAGTATATAATAAGGATATTATAAGAGTATATCAAGCATATTCTTCTGCTATTGCAGAAGAAGCAGTGGAACTTGGTACATTTGGCAGCAGATTTAATTTAAATAGGATGACATGGATAAAGCCTTCTTTTTTATGGATGATGTATCGGTGTGGTTGGGCAGAAAAAGAAAATCAAGAGAGAGTATTGGCAATTGATATTAAGAGAGAGGCTTTTGACTATTTGGTAAGTAATGCAGTTATGTCAACTTATCAAGAAAACATTTATGGTAGTTATGAAGAATGGAAAAAGTTAATACATAATTCAGATATTCGAGTACAGTGGGACCCAGAGCGAGATATCTATGGGAATCCTTTAACATATCGGTCCTTACAGTTAGGTTTAAGGGGAAATGCAGTAAGAAAATATGTAAATGAGTGGATAGTGAATATAACAGATATAACAGAGTTTGTCGTGGAATTAAAAGAAATGATTTCTATGAAAAAAGATATTTCTTCTTTATTGCCTAAAGAAAAGGTATATAAAGTAAATTTATAGTAGTTTTTATATGAGTTTGGAAATTAAAAGATATACTTGAAAAAAATCCAGAATTACTTAATCACCAAACAGCTAATTGCTTTAGGAGGGATATATGGTAGTATATAATAGTCCTATTGGAACACTGGTAGAAAATCCAACTAATGATTTTATTAAAGATATTTTCTTCAATAAAAAAGAGGATTATTGGCAAAAAGGAAGTGGAGATTCTTGCATTGAAGTGGAAGGATGTAATGAGAGAATAATATTTTTTTATGATGAACCATATGGTTTTTTATTATGAGACATCCAGATTATCTAGTGTTGTATGATGAAAGTATTGATATCAAAACAGTGGAACATAGAGTGGGTGGAGAACCTATGCAAATTCCAAGTGTGCGCCCAGCTAAGGGTGTGTAACCAAGTCGGTGGGAATCCGATTTATCCAAGGTCTAACCAACTAGATAATAGCGAGTCTTGGGAAACTGTCGGTAACGGCAGCTGACAAGCGTAGACAGCAAGAAAACAGGGTTGAATAGTGATTGAGCTTCGAAACGTTAACTCCAGTAGGTCGACGTCTTAATTGGTGCGGAAGACAACATCACGTAATGCGATATGGCGAGTGTTATGTGGCACTGCGGAGTCAGAGAACCAATCATGTTTTACATTATGAATACACATCAACTGGGGAGAACCTACTGTTTCTCGAAAAGAGTATGAAGTTTCAACTGAAAATGAAGGATTTCAAATGAATGGTAGGTAGTCGGACAATCCCATAGTACTGTAGAAATCGGGTAATGCCGATGGAGGGAAGGGGATTGCGTAGTAAAGGTCTTACTGAGGACACATTATCCGTACTCAGGGACGGAGGAAATAATGGTAACGAAATTAGTAAGAATAGCTGAAATATCAGCAACATCAAAACACCCGATATTTACATCAGTGTACCATTTAATCAATGAAGATATGCTAAAACAATGCCATAAAGAATTAGACGGGAACAAAGCAGTCGGTATTGATAAGGTAACCAAGGATGAGTATGGGAAGAATCTTGATAGAAATATCAAGGATTTAGTACAAAGGCTGAAAAACAAATCCTTTAAGCCACTTCCGTCGTTGAGGGTATACATACCCAAAGCAAATGGAAAGAAACGCCCATTGGGGATAGCTTCTTATGAGGATAAGATTGTGCAAATGGCAGTGAAGAAAATACTGGGAGCAATTTATGAACCGAGATTTCTAAACTGTATGTATGGATTCAGACCGAATCGAAGCTGTCACGAAGCAATAAAAGAGGTATATCAACGGATAAGTTATGGGAAAATCAGTTATATCGTAGATGCTGACATCAAAGGGTTCTTTGACCACATCAACCATGACTGGATGATGAAATTTCTTGAATGGAATATACAAGATAAGAATCTGTTGTGGTTGATTCGCAAATACCTTAAAGCGGGAATAATGGAACAAGGTAAATTAGAACCAACAGAAGAAGGTTCCGCACAAGGTTCAGTGATGAGTCCGATGCTTGCGAATATATACATGCATCATGTGCTGACACTATGGTTCAAATTTGTGGTGCAGAAGGAAATGCAGGGAGATTGTTTCCTTGTAAACTTTGCGGATGATTTTGTTGTAGGATTTCAATATAAGTCAGAAGCTGAAAGATACTATAAACAGTTAAAGGAACGAATGGAAAAGTTTGGTCTGAAACTCGAGAGTAGTAAGAGTAGGTTAATTGAATTTGGAAGATTTGCAGAGCAAAATCGCAGAGCAAGAGGAGAACGTAAACCTGAAACATTTGATTTCTTGGGATTTACTTTCTACTGTAGCAAAACCCGAAAAGGCGGTTTCGCACTGAAAGTGCAGACATCAAGAAAGAAGCTGGAGCAGAAGGTCAGAGCATACAAAGATTGGATTTATGATAATCGAAATCGACCTATGCGAGAGATAATCAAGGAATTAAATGTAAAGCTAATCGGACACTATCGGTATTACGGAGTTACATGGAATTTTCGTAAGATAACAACATTCTTGCATAGAGTTCAACAGTTCCTATTCAAAGCTATGAATCGGAGAGGTTGTAGACGAGTGTACACATGGAGTGGATTTGTTGAAATGCTCAAATGCTATCCATTAGCAAAGCCTAAAAAGTACTATTGCTTATATTGAAGTGAATGTTACTATGAGGAGCCGTATGCGGGAAAGCCGCACGTACGGATCTGTGAGGGGCTAAGATTGTG
>CALASV010000367.1 GCA_937888895.1 uncultured Clostridia bacterium
TGGTTACTGTTCACTTCGTTCCAGTAACTAGCAAAAATCCATCTTAAATTTGCTTCGCAAATGGATTTTTGCTTCGTTATGCTACATTTTCTTATGCCCTTAGCAGTAAATGCTAAGGGCTGTGCGAACAGTAATAAATAGCTCTCCTTATAAAATGGGAGGGCTATTTTTAACAAAATAAAGGAGAATTGATTATGGCAACAAGTGTACTTCGATTACCAAACCAAATTAGAGTGGTAGGGGATAAGGAATTTTGTAGTGATAGTGTAATGCATTGTCAGTTTGATGATGTGGTAGTGGATTTAAGTTTAAATGAGGAAACAATTGTAGTTTCTTTAAAGGCAGAGACTTCTGCTGTGCGTGAAGTTGTATTGGTTTGGAAAGATGAGGCGTTAGGAGTTGTAGAAGTTTTAGGTGACCATTGGGAACGTGCTTACGGTGATTTGGAATGGAAGAAACCAGAAGAAGCTGGCGTTATGCCTTGGTACTTTTTAGATGACAGAAAAGAAAAATGTTTGGCGTATGGTGTAAAGGTAAGACCTTCTGCAATGTGTTGGTGGGAGATAAAAGACAACGATGTATTACTTCACTTAGATGTACGTTGTGGTGGTGCTGGTGTTGTATTAGCAGGGAGAACATTAGAAGTTGCTACTGTTTTAATGAAGTGTTATGAAACAAGTGCATTTGAAGCAGGGTGTTTATTCTGTAAGGAAATGTGCGAGGATTCTGTTTGCAAAGAAGAACAAATTTATGGAAGTAATAACTGGTACTATGCGTATGGCAAGAGTAGCAGAGAAGATATTTTAAAAGATACTGCTTATTTAGCATCTATGACAGAAGGTCTTGAGAACAGACCTTTTATGGTAATTGATGATGGCTGGCAAGTAAATCATACCGAGCAGTACAATGGTGGTCCTTGGAGAGAGAGTAATGCTGATTATGGTGATATGGGTCAACTTGCTACTGATATGAAAAAATATAATGTAAGACCGGGCATTTGGGTTCGTCCATTAGTAGACATTTCCGAAGATATTCCAAAAGAATGGCGTTTACAAAGAGATGCGATTGTATTAGATATTTCTGTACCAGAAGTGTTAGAGCATATTCGTGAAGATATTTGCCAAATAGCAGATTGGGGATACGAGTTAGTTAAGTATGATTTCTCTACTGCTGATATCTTTGGAAAATGGGGCATGGAAATGGGCAGTCAACTTACTGATGGTAATTGGCAGTTTGCAGATACTTCTCATACAACAGCAGAGTTAATTATAAAATTCTATGAAACGATTTATACAGCAAATGAAAATTTAATTATTTTAGGTTGTAATTGTATAGGACATTTAGGTGCAGGTCTTATGCATTTAAATCGTACTGGTGATGATACAAGTGGAATCGAATGGGAGCGAACAAAAAAAATGGGTATCAATACGTTAGCATTCCGTATGATACAGCAAAAAGGTTTTTATGGAGCAGATGCAGACTGTGTTGGTATCACAGGACAAATTCCATGGGAAAAGAATGGTCAATGGTTGGATTTATTAGCAGTAAGTGGTACTCCATTATTTGTATCAGTAAAACCAGGAGTATTAAATAGCGAACAGGAAGAACAATTAAGACAAGCTTATAAAAAAGCATCTGTTAATAAAGTAATTGCAGAACCATTGGATTGGAAAGAATCAAAAACACCAAAAACATGGAAAACATTTGAAGGAATTTTAAACTTTGAATGGTAATGCAGGAGGAATAAAAATGTTTTCCTTTTTTAAGAAAACAAAAACAACACAAGAATTAGATAAATTAATTACAGAAATCCAAATGGATATGGAAAATAATTATAAGGACCTTGCAAGACAGGCATTAGAAGAATTAAAACAAAAGATAGAACAGTTGACCGAGCAAGGAGTATTAACAAAAAGAGAAATTGAAAAATATACTTCCATAGCGAATCAATATGATGCAAAAATGGTAGGATATTCTCATAAAGACCAAAAGCCATATTGGACAAGAGATTAAATGAACTAGGGGTTTGCCAAGAATAAGAAAATTTTCTTATTCCTGACAAGCCCTTATTAGATTTATTCTTGTTCTTTTGTTGCTGCAACTTCTGCTAAATTTTTATTTAATAGTTCCATATCTTTGATTAGTTGTTGAATATGAACA
>CALASV010000368.1 GCA_937888895.1 uncultured Clostridia bacterium
TAATAATACGTGGATCAGCAATTAAAAAACCAGAAACATCAGTCCAATTTTCATATAAATCTACATGTGCATTCTTTGCGATGATACTTCCTGATACATCACTTCCACCTCTAGAAAAAGCTTTAATTGCATTACTTCCATCATTCAACGTTCCATAAAATCCTGGAATAACTGCATTTTCACATTCTGCAAGACGTTCCCCTAATACTTTGTTTGTTTCTTCTGCAAGAAATTCTCCTTTTTCATCGAAAAGAATCACATCTGGATTCATTGCCAGCGCACGTACGATTGCGATACGCTGTTTCTGTCCTCCTGATAAAGTAGATGGATAAACATCAGCTTTATCTTCAAGACCGATTCTTCTAAGGAGAGCCATTGCTCTTTCCTTTTCTTCTTTCCTAATCCACTCACCATTTGCATTTTGTTCTACAATACGAATTAAAGGTCTTGTTGGTACTACTATGTTTTGTCGTAATACCATTCCAAATTCTCCATTATTCAAACTAACTAAACAACCTGTTGGATAAGGTGCAACGGAACGAATAAACAAATTCACTAATTCAAAATCAAACTTTGTTCCACTCTCACTCACAATTTCATCTAATGCTTCATGTACTTTGCGACGCTTTTCTAAATTACCATATACCATACTATCAAAAGCATCACAAATAGAAACTAAACGTACTTGCTTTTTTAATTTATTTTCTGGCATATGAAACGGATAGCCACTACGGTCTAAACGCTCATGATGATATAAAATAATTTCTTTTGAAACAGAACTTAACCACTCTTGTTGTTCTACTTCAATATAACCATATACAACATGTCGTTTAATCTCTTTTTGTATATTCTCATTTGCTTCTTCTAAGATAACTTCTTTATAATCTTCTTTTACATTGATAAATCCAATGTCATGCAATAAAGCTCCTATTGCAATTTCTTTTATTTGTTCTCTCGAATATCCTGCACGAACTGCTATTAAAATAGCTAAAGAAGCTACACTCAACGAATGTTCATATATACTTTGAGAATAATCTCTTACATTAGAAACCGTATAAATAATTTCTCCTTGTAATAACACTTCTTCCATAATATCAATTGCCATACCAGACAATTGTTCCAATTCTTCTATAGAACAAAAGGAAAACCGACCCAGTGTTTTCTTTAATGCTTCAAAATATTGTTCGCTAATTTTTTCTTCTGTAATATCTTGTACTTGAATATCTCTAGATATTTCATCTTCTACAAAAACATCTGTAATTTTTAATTCTAAAAGTTTTTGTATATATTCTGGTTTTAAAATAGTTCCTTCTGAAATTAAAATAATCCCACCAGAACTATAAATATCTTTTGCTAGAATTTCATGTCCTTTAATTTTTCTCGTTTTTATTCTTCTCATGTCCTTGTTACCTGCTTTCTATTTTACCTATACTAATCTTTGTAGGGTGAGTTTTCTCTCCCCCCCTCGCAGATTTTTTATTATATGGGACATTTTATTTCTTATAATTATTCATATCTTTTACTACCTATATACTTCACGAAATTCTCACTCTGCATAAAGAATCTTCTTATTTTTTGCTTCTTCCAATGCCTTTTTTTCTTCAGAAGAAAGCACTACAAATGCTTCCCCTTTAATAATCTCTTTTACATAAGTATAACAGCCTTCTCTTGTATGCATAGAAGTTAAAATAAAACCACTACTTTCATCATCCAAAAGACATAAAGAAAAACTTAATTTCCCCTTCATTTCTTTCAATGAATCATACTTTACAATTCCTATTTTTTGATAAGTATGACTCAAAGACTGGAAAATCATCTCCACATTTCCAGAAAGTATTCTATTTTGTTCTTTTAGAATATCAAGTTCTTTCCATTTCTTTAAAATACTATGTTCTAGCGAAACTCCATCAACACCTTGCATAAACGCATTATATTTTTTTGTTAAAATAACCATCTTAGTCAAAATTATAATCGTTATAGATAACAATATTACTGTCATAATCGCTAGCACAAATACTGCAATTAAAAGCATCTGTTCTCGATTCATTTAACCTCCAATAATTCAACAATTCGCTCTAATTCCTCGGTAGAATAATATTCTATTTCAATTTTTCCACCTCTTTTTGCTTTCTTTTTAATTGCTACTTTTGTTCCTAACGCTTGTTTTAATTTTTCTTCCAAATTTCTATAAATAAAACTATCGTCTTTCTCTTGTTGTTTTGTAGAAGTTTCTAATTGTTTTTTATTTTCTTGAATCTTTTTTACTAATTTTTCTGTTTCACGAACACTAAGCTTTTCATCAAATACTTTCATTGCTATTTTGAACTGTTCTTCCAAATCAACAATAGAAACTAATGCTCGTCCATGACCTTCACTAATCATTTCATCAACCAACATTTGTTGTACTCTTTTATCTAACTTTAGTAATCGCATAGAATTAGTAATTGCTGTTCTACTTTTAGAAACTTTTTCAGCTACTTCTTCTTGTTTTAAATTTAAATCCTGAATTAATTTTTGATATGCAATCGCTTCTTCTATCGGATTCAAGTCTTCTCGTTGTAAATTTTCAATTAAAGCAATTGTAAAAATTTCATTTTCTGCAAACTCTCTAACTACTACTGGTACTTTTTTTAATCCAGCGATTCTAGCTGCTCTCCATCTTCTTTCTCCAGCAACTATTTCAAATCGCTTATCTTTTTTCTGAACAATTAAAGGTTCAATAACACCATACTGCTTAATAGAATCTGCAAGTTCATGTAAACCATCTTCATCAAATCTAGTTCTTGGTTGAAGATGATTTGGTTCAATATCATTAATAGATACGAATGTTTCACGTGAAACATTCTCTTTTTTCATTTCTTCTTCTATCATATCTAATCCCATATTAGGAATTAAATTATCTAATCCTGCTCCAAGACCTCGTTTCTTTACTGCCATGTCAAGACTCCCTTCTCTTATAATTCATAATGCCAAATTCTCTCACCATGTTGAATCACTTCATCTGCTAACTGACGATATCCTTCTGCTCCTGCAGAACGAGAATCGTACAAATTAATTGGAAGACCATGACTTGGTGCTTCTGCTAAACGTACATTTCTTGGAATAATACTCTTATATATATTCTGATTTAAGTTTTTCTTCACATTTTCTACCACTTGAAGAGAAAGATTTGTTCTAGCATCATACATTGTAAATACAATGCCTTCAATTTCCAAATTTGGATTTAATCTCTTTTTCACTAAATTGATAGTGTACATCAATTGGGACAATCCCTCTAATGCATAATACTCACATTGAATTGGAACAATCACAGCATTTGCTGTTGTCATTGCATTTACAGTAAGAATATTTAACGAAGGCGGACAATCAATAATAATAAAATCATATTGGTCTTTTACAGGCTCAATCAAACTTTTTAAAATAAACTCTCGATTTTCTACGTTAATAAGTTCTAATTCTGCTTCTGCAAGTTCTACATTTGATGGAAGAACAAAAAGATTTTTCATCGAACTTTTCGTTTTACACTGTTCTAATGTACAATTTCCTAACATCATATCATACACTGTTTGCTGTAATTTCTTTTTCTTAACACCAAGACCAGATGTTGTATTTCCCTGTGGGTCAATATCAATCACTAAAACATCATTCTTTTTTTCAGCAAGACAAGCTGCTAAATTAATTGCAGTTGTCGTTTTACCAACTCCACCTTTTTGATTTGCAATAGCAATTATTCTTCCCATACTATTCCTTTCTACTTTACTTCTTAGTAATCTATTAGTCCATCCGATATTCGCAATCCACTTTACTACTTACTCATAACCGAATAGCTACTATCGTAGCTTATCCACTACTTAGTGCTACTAGAAGTAGAGACTCTTTTAATTCGGTTAAAAATTTTTTATGGTTTCATGTTTAATCAAAAGAATCTAAATGTTTCACGTGAAACATTTAGACCCTTTTTTATTAATTATAATATATAATTTATCTAGTGTCAAAAAACTTTTAATATAATTCTACAATATTATTTTTAATGGCATAAACTGCTGCCTGTGTTCTATCAGACACACCAATTTTCTTAAAAATATTAGAAACATGATTCTTTACTGTCTTTTCGCTAATAGAAAGTTTATATGCAATCTCTTTGTTAAATAAACCTTCTGCTAATAATTTTAATACTTCAATTTCTCTACGAGTCAATTTATCTTCTTCTCTTTGCTCTTTTACTTGAGCTACTTTTTCTCTTAATAATGGCACCATGGAATAGTCTATGTATTCGTTCCCTTCATTTACTGTCATAATCGCTTGTTTCAAAACAGCAGAATCTGCATCTTTCAAAACATAACCATCTATTCCAATTTCTATTGCTTTCATAAGATATTCTATCTCATTATGAATGGTAAGAATAATAACCTTTTGATTTTTCCATTGAGAACTTCTTAAAACTTCTAACATTTTTAATCCATCCATCACAGGCATATTAATATCTAAAAGCACTACATCTGGTTGAACACGTTCAATTACTTGTAAACATTCCTTCCCATTGGCAGCTTCTTCTACAACAATAATATCTCCATCCAGTTCTAATAATTGTTTTAACCCTTCTCGAATCATGGAATGGTCATCTGCTATTACTATTTTTATCTGCTCACTCATTACTACTTCCTCCAATATATTTCGCTGGTACACTAATATATATTTTTGTACCCTTTCCTAATATGGAATCTATATCAAATGTACCCTTTAATAACTTTGTTCTTTCTTTCATTGTAGAAAGTCCAAAACCATGTAAACTACTATCTTGTCGCATTTCTAGTGCCTTTTTTATATCAAACCCTTTGCCATTATCTTCTACACTAAGTTCAATACTCTCCTCTAAATAATGAAGTAAAATAACAGCCTTTTTCGCTGATGCATGTTGCAATATATTACCAATTGCTTCTTGTACAATACGATATAATGTAACACTCATAATGGAAGGAATCCTTTTTTCTACTCCCTTTACACGAAAAACAATATCAACATTCGCACACCTTCCAATATTCAAACAATAAGAATCTATAGTAGCTGCTAATCCAATATTATTTAACGCCATCGGTCTTAAATTATATATAATTTCTCGCATACCATTAATAATTTCTTTATTCAATTCAATCATTGTCTGAAGTTCTAATTTTACTCGAACAGGGTCTTTATCCATCATCTTAATACAATATTCCATTTTATGAACAAGCGTTGTTAATCCCTGTACAGAAGAATCATGTAAATCTCTAGAAATTCTATTTCTATCCATCTCCTGTGTTTCTAAAATTTTAGCACTAAAATCCATTAGTTCAATTTCTGTATCATTTACCTCTTGTAACTTTTCATGCATAGAAAAAAACATATTTTTCAATCTCTCTAAACATTGACAAAATGTTTGTTGTTTGTTCAATTCTAACTCTATTTCTTCTAGCTGAACATTCCATGTTTTTTCCAACTGTTTTTTTACGAAAATATCTTCTTCACTCAAATTAATATTTGTTTCCTGTAATTCTAATTTTAACTTCTCTTTTTGACACTCTAATTCACTTTTTCTAGAAAATAATTTATTTAACTTACTTAAAGAATGTTCTTGAAATTCCATCAAGAAATCAAACATCTCACTACATTCCATTTCATTACATTCTAATTCGTAAGACTTCTCTTCCTCCATGTTCTTTCTCTCCTTTACTTTCAGTAAAATTTTTCAATCAATAAAACCACCTTAATTATAAACAACATTCTCTATTTATGCAATCTTTCCTTTGCACTACAATCTAACGAACAAGCTTCTATTTTCATCATCAAATGATAAATCCCATCTTCTAAATATTCCTCTTCTAGTTTTATAAATCCAATTCGCTCATAAAATGAAACCGCATGTGCTTGAGCACCAACAAAAACTTCCTTCGCTCCCATAGAAAAAGCCTTATCTAATAACATTCGAACAACAAAATCACCATAATGTTTTCCACGGCATTCTTTTTTTACTGCAATTCTCCCTATTTTGAATCTATCTTCTAAAAAAATAAGCCGTCCTGTAGCAACTGGCACTTCTTCTCCTAATTCATTTATTTCATAAGCAAGCACAAAAATCGCATCTTTATCCTCTAAATTCTCCGAAGCAGCAACTAAAAACTGTTGCTCCCCACCAAAAACTTCTTTTCGAATGGCAAGACACTCACTAATATCATGTAAGCCCCCTAATAAATATCTTCCTTGAATATACATCACAACACTCCTTTGTTCTTCTTTATATAACATTTCGGCATAAAATAACATACTCTTTACATTTCAAATTTAACTTAATAAGTATTTAATATAATCACTTCTACTGCCATTCCATAAACATTTTTTACACTTTCCATCTTTGAAAACATGCTTACAATTCTCATAACCATATAAAATAGAAGCACACTCAGGACATAATGCCATCATCTTTGATGTAATCTTTAAATATTTACTACCACACTCAACACAATTTCCAATATCTCTATTTCCCATAGCATCGTTTCTCATTTCAAATAAAATTCTATTTTATTTATCCACTAAAAGTAATGGTTGCTTCAACGGTTTTCCACCAGCCCGTGGATATTTTTTCGGTGTTTGTTTTACTTTTTCCACTAAAATTAAGGTTCTCTCAATATCCGAATTTGGCAATGTAAACGAAATATGTTTTTTATACTCTCCACCTAACTCTCGAATCGCAAACTTTGCCTCCTGTAATTCTTCTTTGATTTCTCCAGACTTATAAGGGATAAAATACCCACCTTGCTTTACAAAAGGCACACAAAACTCTGCTAAAGAAACTAACCTCGCCACTGCTCTAGAAACACATAAATCAAATGCTCCGCGATATTCTAACTTTCCAGCCATTTCTTCAGCTCTACCATGAATTGCAGTAATACTCGTTAAACCAAGCTCTGCAATCACTTCCTGTAAAAATACAATTCTCTTATTCAAAGAATCCATCAACGTCACTTCCAACTCTGGAAATACAATTTTCAACGGAATACCAGGAAACCCAGCCCCAGTTCCCATATCTAACACCTTATATTTTTTCTTATCTAAAGAAATCAACTGACAAAGTGCTAAACTATCCAAAAAATGTTTTTTCAACACTTCCTCGTACTCTGTAATTGCAGTCAAATTCATCACTTTATTCTTTTCCACTAACATCTCATAATACTTCTCTAACTGAAAAATTTGATGCTCACTCAACTCTAAATTCCACTCCCCTAAATCCCTCAAAAAAGTAGAATTATCCCTATTCTCCATTCGATACCCTCACAATCCACATCTCGCAAAATTTTTCTCTAAGTTATCCACACTTATGTTACTATTCAGCCCTTAGTTTTACAAGAAAACGTCTACTTAGTGGAATTACTCGTCGAACACGCTCTCGCTCAGGTCGAAACGTAGCCCCACTAAGCTCGAAAAAACCTCGCTAAGTGGGAACGTTTCTTTATGGTTCGACTTTGTAATTCCACTAGAGTAAGACGTTTGCCAAAGATACTGACAAATTATATATAGCTAGATAGTGCTAAAAGCAATAGCCTTACGCTACGTTCTATTTTTTAAGGACCATGAAAAAACGGCAGTCCTTGGCGAGGTCTTTTCGAGCCTAGTACTGTTCCGTTTTTTCCTGAGCGAGAGCGTGTCCGAAAAAATAGAACGTAGCGTAGGCTGTTTCATAATATGATTATGCTGAATAGTAACACACTTACTGCTTCAAATACACAAGCAATACCGAAATATCCGCTGGTGACACTCCCGATATTCTCGAAGCCTGACCAATATTCTCTGGTCGAATTTTCTTCAATTTTTGTCTTGCTTCAATTCTAAGTGATGGTACAGCATCATAATCCAAATCTTTTGGAATTTTTCTTCCTTCTGTCTTCTTAAACTGTTCTACCTGTCGCTGTTGACGCTCAATATATCCTGAATATTTCAATTCAATTTCCACTTGTTCTGTTACTTCTTCTGGAAGTAATTGTCTATCATTATCAATTTCTTCTAAAATTTTATAATTTAACTCTGGTCGCATCAACAAATCTGCCATAGAAACAGCCGTTTTTAATGGTGTACTTTCATACTTTACTAAAAATTCTTGTACTTTTGCATTTCCACCTACCATTTTTTCTTTCAAACGATTCACTTCTTTTCGAATCAAATCCTCTTTTTCCACTAAATGTTCATATCGTTCTTTAGAAATCAAACCTACTTCATAACCAATTTTCGTTAAACGTAAATCTGCATTATCCTGACGAAGTAACAAACGATACTCTGCACGAGAAGTCATCATACGATATGGCTCATGTGTTTCTTTTGTTACTAAATCATCAATTAAAACACCAATATACGCTTGCGAACGGTCTAACACAATTGCCTCTTTTCCTGTCAACTTTCTAACAGCATTGATACCTGCCATAATTCCTTGTGCTGCTGCCTCTTCATAACCAGAGCTTCCATTCATCTGCCCTGCACTAAAAAGTCCAGAAATCGTCTTAAATTCCAAA
>CALASV010000369.1 GCA_937888895.1 uncultured Clostridia bacterium
TAGAGTCTATCAACGACCGCCTTATTTCAGGTGTTGGTATTCGTATTTTTAAAGGAACAAGATGTATTTCTGGTTCAGCATCTTCGTTAGAAAGAGAAGCTATTTTATCTTGTGCAAGAAAAGTGGCAGATGCGTTAGTTGGTACATCACTTTTTAGTGATATTGTATTGCGAGAACGCCGTTTTGGTGATATTCATCCAGTAAAAGTTGTGCCATCTTCCGTAGAAAATGCATATAAAGTAGATTTCTTAAAAGAAGCTTGCGTGACGGCAAAAGAATATCATTCTGATATTTCTCAAGTAACAGGTACATTTTTAGATGTAGACCACAATATTTTAATTGCAACAAGTGAGGGATTATTTGCCGAAGACCGTCAAATTCGTTCTCGAATTGCAGTCAATGCGATTGCAAGTAAAAATGGCGAAAATCAAACAGGAAGTTGTAGTCCGGGTGCTAGAGTTGGTATGGAATTATTTGATTTATTCCCACCAAAAGAAGTTGGTACAGAAGCTGCAAGACAAGCAATTACGATGTTAAATGCAGGTTATATTGATGCAGGTGTGATGCCAGTAGCGATTGAAAATGGATTTGGTGGTGTTATTTTCCATGAAGCGTGTGGACATTCGTTAGAAGCTTCTTGTGTCGCTTTAGGACAGTCGGTATTTGGTGGAAAATTAGGAGAGCAGATTGCAAATACAAAAGTAACAGCGATTGATGATGCAACGATTCCGAATGGTTGGGGTTCTATCAACATTGATGATGAAGGTACTCCGGGTGAAAAAACAGTTTTAATTGAGAATGGTATTTTAAAATCTTATATGGTAGATAAATTAAATGGTAGACGTATGGGTATGGCTTCTACTGGTAATAGTCGTAGACAAAACTATGCGTATGAGCCAACTTCTCGTATGACAAATACATACATTGCAAGTGGAGAAGATGACGATAAAGATATTATTGCTTCGATGGAACTTGGTTTATATGCAAAGAAGATGGGTGGTGGTTCTGTCAATCCATTGACAGGTCAGTTTAACTTTGCAGTAGCAGAAGGTTACATTGTTAGAAATGGTAAAATCTGTGAACCAGTACGTGGTGCTAGTTTAATTGGTAAAGGCTCTGACGTTTTGATGAACATTGATATGGTAGGTAAAAATGTAGATAGAGGTCAAGGTATGTGTGGTGCATCTTCTGGAAGTATTCCAACTGATGTAGGACAGCCATTAATTCGTGTATCATCAATTACAGTAGGAGGACGCTAACATGAATTATCAACAGTTTAAAAATGCAGTCATTGCAGTAGCAACCAAAAAAAAGGTAGCAGATTATGAACTTTATTATACAGAATCAGCAGAAACACAGACAGAAATTTTTAAGACAGAAGTAAAAGGGTTTACTTCTAGCAATCGTCTTGGTGTATGTTTCAGATGCTTAGTAGATGGAAAAATGGGTTATGCTTCTACCGAACACTTATCCGAAGAAGAAGCACAGTCTTTAGTAGCTCGTGCGTTAGATAATGCGATTTCTATCGAAAGTGACGAACCATCCTTTATTCATACAACAGGTGATACTTATGCTACTTATGAAAAAGAAGAAGTAACATTACCAACTTCTGCTGAATTAATTGACTTTGCTCTTGCTTTGCAAAATGAATTATATGCTACCGATAATCGCGTGATTGACGGTACACAAGCAGTTGCAGGATATGGTGTAGAAAAAAAGGCATTATATAATTCCAATGGATTAGATTTAGAAGATAGTTCTACATTTTCTCTTGCTTATGGTATGGCAGTATTGTCTGACAATGGAGAAATGTATGATGGTATGGAAGTTGTTTCTGGTAAATTGGAAAACTTCAATATAGAAAAGATTGCAAAAGAAGCAGTAAAAGATGCTGTGGATACGATTGGTGCAGAACCTATCGAAAGTGGAAAATATCCAGTAGTATTTTCGAATAAAGTAATGGCTTCGATGTTAGCTACGTTTGGTTCTATTTTTTCAGCAGAAGCAGCACAAAAAGGACTTTCTTTATTGAAAGATAAAGAAGGCGAGCAGATTGCAACAGATATATTGACATTAACGGATGACCCAATGAAAGAAGATGCGTTAGTAAAATGCACATTTGATGGAGAAGGTGTTGCTACTTATAAGAAAAATGTCATCGAAAATGGTAAGTTTATTACTTTACTCCATAATTTAAAGACAGCAGCAGTAGCAGGTGTAAAAACAACAGGAAATGGTTCAAAAGGTTCTTATGCATCGAATGTTGGTATTTCTCCATATAGTTTTTATATCAATCCTGTGAATGGTAGTTTAGAAGAATTGATGCAAGAAGCAGGAAAAGGTGTGTATATTACAAGCGTACAAGGAATGCACGCAGGTGCAAATGCCATTACAGGTGATTTTTCTTTGGCGGCAAGTGGTTTTGAAATTGTAGATGGCAAGAAAGGAGCTCCAGTAAAAAGCATTACGGTATCAGGTAATTTCTTTAGTTTATTAAAAGATATTGTTCGTATTGGAGAGGATTTGAAATTTAATCCATTTTCTTTTGGAGCAACACGTTGTGGTTCTCCATCGGTATTGATAAAAGAAATGACGATTGCAGGGAAATAATAGTTTTTTTATTTATCGTAGCAGTTGGTATCTTAATCTTGTATCTAAGTAAACGGGGAATCAGATATTGACATAAGTTTGCAACAATGGCATTCTAG
>CALASV010000370.1 GCA_937888895.1 uncultured Clostridia bacterium
AATCTTTGGCAAGGCGGGACATCTTATGCGTCTCGACTGCCGCTCTATGGAGTTTGAGTACTTCCCATTCAACCCCGAGGCACACGGCTACAAGCTCGTCTTGTTGGACTCGGTTGTTAAGCATGAGCTTGTTGGCTCGCCCTATAACGACCGTCGAGCATCGTGCGAGAGGGTAGCAGCGGTGCTTGGTCAGGAGTTCCTGCGAGGCGCAACGATGGCACAACTCGATGCCGTTAAGGATAAAATATCGGAGGAGGACTATAAGCGCGCACGCTATGTCATTGGCGAGGAGCAGCGCGTGATGGATGTCTGCGAGGCATTGAAGCGCGACGACTATGAGACTGTTGGTAAGCGTATGTATGAGACCCACTGGGGAATGTCGCGCGATTATGAGGTGTCGTGCGAGGAGCTTGACTTCTTGGCTACGGTTGCCGAGGAGTTGGGCGTCGCAGGCTCTCGTATTATGGGTGGCGGCTTCGGCGGCTGCACCATCAACCTCGTGAAGGAGGAGTTGTATGACGGTTTCGTGGAGGCGGCTCGCAAGGAGTTTGCCGCAAAGTATGGCCACGAGCCGAAGGTCTATTCGGTGGTTATCTCGGATGGTGCGCGCCGATTGTAGGGCTTGAAAAGTATAAAAATGAAGAGCGCTCCGTGTCTTGAAAAGGGCTTCGGGTCGCTCTTTTTCATTGAAAAAAGTAAAAACTTGCCTATATAGCGGCGAGAAAGTGAAAAATTTTGGTTTTTCCTTTTCCCTTTTCACCCGCAATAATCTGAATCATAGTCGTCCTCCTTAAAAGTAAGTTTTTATTTTTTGAAATAAAACAGAAATTTGTTTCATTTACATACTTCTATTATACCAAGAAATCTTCCATAAGGAAATAGTTTTTTGTGTTTATTTCTTATACAATTCTCTCCAGTCTAAATCTCCTCGGTCTAATGCTTTAATTAACAGTTCTGCTGAAGCTAAATTTGTAGCAAATGGAATGTTATGGACATCACATAAATGAATTACATTTAATACATTCGGTTCATGTGCTTTTGGTGTAAGTGGGTCACGCAAATAAATTACCATATCAATTTCATTATTTTCAATTTGTGCTCCCATTTGTTGTTGCCCACCTAGATGTCCTGACAAATATTTATGAATCGTTAGATTGGTTACTTCTTCAATTAAACGACCTGTTGTAGAAGTTGCATACAAGTCATGTTTACATAAAATACCACGATAAGCCACACAAAAATCTTGCATTAACTTTTTCTTAGAATCGTGTGCAATCAATCCAATGTTCATTCGTAATCCCCCCTCTTATTTTCTATCTTTTGATTAATAGATATATTTAATACTACACCCAACATAGAATAACATCCAACAACAGAACTCAAACCACTACTGACAAAAGGAAGTGGAATACCTGTGTTCGGAAGAATCATGGAAACAACTCCAATATTTACAAATGTTTGAAGAATAATAATAGAAGCTACTCCTGATGCAATTATTTTTCCCATCATATCATAAGATTTTGAACCAATTATCATAATTCGAAAAGAAATAAATGCTAATAAAAGAATTACCGTTGCTGTTCCTATAAACCCAAATTCTTCTCCAATAGCAGTAAATATAAAATCACTTTCTATGACAGGTACATAGGCAGTACCTCGAATCCCTGTATCTCCTATAAAGGTTTTTCCAAGTAATCCTCCAGAACTAATTGCTTCTACTGCGTTTTTTTGTTGATAAATTAAATCTGGATAAGCTTCTGGATTTAATAAAGATAAAATTCTTGTTTGTTGATATGGTTTTAATAATTTTTGAGTAGGCTGTTGCACATACCAAAACAAAACAGAAAATGACGGAATAAAAATTGCCACTAATACACCTAAAATTTTTAAAGAATAACCAGAAGCAAATACCATAACAGCAAAACAAGCTACTAAAACAATACTTGTGGATAAGTCTGTTTGTATTAAAATTAAAACAGTTGGAATCCCCATAATAATTGATGCTAAAATTAGGGTACTCAATTTATGAAGTCTTTCTTTAAATAAATCAAAAAATTTTGCCATTACAATAATCATAATTATTTTTGTAAGTTCGGAAGGTTGAAATGAAAATACATTTTCTATTCCAAGCCAACGTTTTGCACCATAAACAGAAATACCAAAACTAGTAAATTTTACTAATATAAGCATTGCTAAATTTAAAAGATAAAGTAAAATATAAAATTTAGCTACAAAATGATAATCGAATAAGCTAACAAAAATAGCAAGACAAAATCCGAAAAATACGCCTAACATTTGTTTTACAGACATATCTTCTTTTACTCCAGGAATTAAATTGAGTACAACAGCTCCAATACACCCTAATGAAATAGCAGTAACTAAAAGAAGAAGGTCAAGTTTTTTAAAATTATATTCACTTAATTTATTACGCATAGGAAATCCTTTTATTATTTAGATTTTACTTCTTTAATTGGAATATTTGCATATAATGCTGGTCCTGTAGCATCCATTCCTTCTGAAGATGCTTGTGTAATTTTAATATCTAAACCTTCTTGGTCAATTTCTATGTATTTAGAAATTACTGCAATAATGTCATTTTTTATTTGCTCCATTACTTCTGGAGAACATCCTGCACGGTCAGACATTAAAACAAGTTTTAGACGATCTTTTGCTATACTACCCGATTGTTTTTTCTTAAAAAAATCAGACAAAGCCATTCTGCAATCTCCTTTTCTTTACTTTCCGAATATTTTATTAAAAATATTCTTTTTTGAATTTCTATTTAAGTCTAAGAATGGAACTTCTTCTCCTAAAATTCGATGACAAATATTCATATAAGCTTTACCAGCCATAGAATTATCACCAACCAATGGAACACCTTGATTGGTAGAGATAATAATATTTTCATCATCTGGAACAATACCAATCAAATCAATAGATAAAATTTCAAGAACATCATCACAAGACAACATTTCACCACGTTTTACCATATCCATACGAATTCGATTGACAATTAAATCAGACTGTCTAATATTGTTTGCTTCTAATAATCCAATAATTCTATCAGCATCTCTAACAGCGGAAACTTCAGGAGTTGTAATAATTAATGCTCTTGTTGCACCAGCAATTGCATTTTTAAATCCTTGTTCAATACCTGCCGGACAATCAATTAATACATAATCGAAACTTTCTTTTAAACGGTCTGTTAATTCTTTCATTTGTTCTGGAGATACCGAAGTTTTATCTCTCGTTTGAGCTGATGGTAATAAGTAAAAATTTTCATAACCTTTTACTTTGATAAATGCCTGATTGATTTTACAATTTCCTTCAATAACATCTACTAAATTATAGACAATACGATTTTCCAATCCCATAACAACATCCAAATTACGAAGACCGATATCTGTATCAATCAAAACTACTTTTTTATTTAATTTTGCAAGACCTGTACCAACATTTGCAGTTGTAGTAGTTTTTCCTACACCGCCTTTTCCAGATGTAACTACAATTACTTCACCCATTCTATGAATTCCTCCAATACCTATTTCAATTTGTTAAAGTTTTATATCATTTAAAACCGATTTATTTAAAGGTTCTATATAAATATTTTCATCTTCTAAAAAAGCAATCATTGGTTGTTTTTGTTTTGAGTTCTTATTAGAACTTAACTCAGAAGCTGTTGTTATGACATCTGCAATTCTTATTTGTAATGGTTTCATATTTAAAGCAACGATAAAACTTGTTCGTTTTCCACAAGAACCAGCGAAAGCAGAGCCTCTTAATGAACCGAGAATTACAATATTTCCTTTTGAAACAACACTTGCTCCCGCATTTACATCACCAATAATAATGACACTTTTTTCAAATTCAAGAACTTGTCCAGAACGAAGATTTCCTTTGTAAAATTGTCCAGTGGAAGAATCGAATTCCATTAATGTATCATTAATACCTTTTTGAAAACGACTTTCCTGTTCTGCATTTTCCTCCATAATACAAACAATATGAAGACCACAATTTTGTTGGATAATTCCTACTAATTCTTCTTGTTGTTCCATTGTTAAACTTTGTCCTTCAAAACTAATAGCTAGTTTTTCATCACCAAAAAAATTATCAGTATCTTTAAATTGTAAGGCAATATCTTCTTTAATTTTTTCATAGGAAGCTGTAGAAGAAAGTTTGACACAGATTCCATATTTATTTCCTCTGACTGTCACTGATGAACTCAATGAATTTCCCCCTCCTCACTTGATTGATTTAAAAATTCGCTAAATTCTCCATTATAATAATAGGCATAAACATCTCGACATGCATAACCAGAATAATTACCAGAATAACCATTCGGTAGCACAGTAATCACACTTGTTTCAGGATTTTTTATTGGTGCAAAAGAAACAAAAACAGCGTGAGGAGGTGTATTTACACCTTGTTGTGCGGAACCTGTCTTTCCTGCAACCGTAACAGGAATGTCAGCATAATCATTTTTTAATGCAGTAGAATATTTTAAAATTACATTTTGCATTCCTGTAAATACTAGATTCCATGCTGTATTACTGATACCAGAAATTTCTTTTTCAATAATTGGTTCTTGTGTATATAAAACAATACCATCTTTATCTGTTATTTTATCAATTAATGTATATTTATATAAAGTTCCTTTTGTAGCGATTGTAGTAGCATATCTTGAAATTTGTAATGGAGTAAATGCATGTCCATATCCTATCGAAGAACGCACTGCATCTATTGTTGCAAACTCAGGACTATTTTCTCCAAGTTCTATTCCAGAAACACTATCAAAACCAAACAACGCCGATGTTTCTTTTAATTTTGAAATACCAAGTTTATCTGAATATTTTCCATTAGCATCTGTAGATAAACGGTATCCTACTTCATAAAAGAAATAATTACATGAATTCATAATAGCATTTGAAATATTTTGAATACCATGACCTCTTTTTGACCAACAACTTGGGGATGGAACAATTTTTGTAAATTTTACTTCATCATAAATTGTTTCATTAACGGAAATTACTTTATTTAATAATCCAGAAATTGCTGTCAACATTTTAATCGTAGAACCCGTTGTTGTTCGCTGTTGTGTTGCACGATTATATAAAGGATTTGATTTATCTGCTAATAATTCAGAGTAATAAGACCACTCAATTTTATTGGTTAAACGATTCGAATCATAGCTAGGATAAGATACCAATGCAAGTACAGCACCTGTATTAGTATCTGCTTGAACAATTGTACCACTACAAGGTTCTAATGCTAATTGGGCAGGTGTAATTTCTAAATTTCTTATTTTTTCCATTAAAAAACTATAGGCAGAAATCCATCCTCGCTTTAAATTAGTGACATCTTTTTCTTTATATTCTATCACATTTTGGTCAAATAATAAAAGACAAATTTCTCGTCCTGACAACTTATAATTAAAAATTAGTTCTCGGTAAATTTTTAAATCAAATTCTTTGTTATCATAAAGTAAATCAAATGTTTTATCAACTAAAATTTCATAAATTTCTTCTGTACTATAATAATCGTCCGAAACACCTAAAGCATCTAAATTAACCCATTGTTTATTAATACTATATGCTAAAAATTCTGCTACACTAATTTTTCCGTTAATATAAGATTGATATGTTGTATCTGCAGAATCCATACGAGAAGAAGAAAGAAGTCCAGAACTTATCATTTGAGACATATAATAAGATACAAATTCTTGCATTTCCTCGCTAAGACGATTTTTCAATGTAGTAGTTCCATAAGTCAAATGACTTTTTAAGTTTTTTAAAACAGTTTCTTTTTTATTTTCATAATAACCATATACTTTTCTTTCTAATTCTGTAGCATCCTCTGCATTAAAATGTGTAACATCTATTACATTATTATTTAATAATGCATAATATACTTCATAAATAGGAATTAAAATATCTTCACTAGACTCTCCTTTTGTACCATAATCCATCGAATTTACAATCACACTATCTAAAATTTCTACTAAATTTTTTTCAAGTATATGATAATAAACCGTTTGTTTTTTATAGTCTAATGTTAAATAAATATTTTCTCCCGGAATTGGTTCAGATACAATTTCTGTACTGACAATTTTACCAGAACTATTTAGTGTAATTCGTTCTATACCTTTTGTTCCAGCTAATCTAGTTTCTAATTCTTTTTCTAATCCTGTTTTTCCAACATAATCTGAAGCATCATAAGTACCATTTTCTGCATTTAGACTACTTAATTCAGATTCATTAATTAAACCTGTATATCCAATGATATGTGCAAAATATAAACTATGATTGTAAGCTCGTTTTGTTCGTTGAACAACAGTAATTCCAGGAATGTCTCCACTAGCTTCTGAAATAGCGGCAATGGTTGCATCATCAATATTAGATGCAATGGTTAACTGAGAGGATTTATCTACAAGCGTAAAGAAATGATATCGTACTGTAATAATCGATAGTGCTTCTTCTAAGGAATATTCTTTCGAAACTTGAAACATCCCTGTAGATTTATCGCCGTATCTTAAAAAGTTAAATACTTCTTCTGCTGTTGCTTCTTTTTGTTCCTCTGATAAGTCGTTAACAGAACGCAATCCATACGCATTTTTTTTGAATCGTTGTTCTGCTGTTCCTGAAACATTAAATACTAATTCGCCATTTTCATCAAGCTCAATAGCAAAGTCTAACTCTATTTCATAACCATGTTTTCTTAAAATATTTACCATTTTAAGAATAGATTTATTTTTTTCTGCGTTAGAATTACTTAAAGCACTATCTTCTAACATGACAGAATATGATAATGTATTATAAGCTAATAATTCCCCATTTACATCGTAAATTAAACCACGAGTGCTTGGGATATATCGCTCTACTACTTTGTAATACTTTTCTTCTGTTACATTATTATTTCCTGTAATGATTTGTAATTCAAACATACGTTGTAGTAAGATATAAACAAGTATACTATATACAATAGTAATCCAAAACAAACGAGATGTAAGAATACTTTTTATTTTTTCAATAAGAAATATTATCATGATTCATTCATTCCTTCTAGTCTCAAGAGCAAACGGTGCATTCCATGAAATACTGGATAAAGCAGGAACGTTAAAAGTACAGTATAAAAAGCCCGTGGTAATATTGTATAAATAAAATAAGTAGATAGTTCTAACTTCCCTCGTAGTAAGAAAAATAGTACATAATATAAAAAAGAATACACGAGTTCTCCAATAAATCCAAGCAATCCCGGAATAAAGTAATCTCGGTCATCATAAATTTTGTTTGTATAGCCAGCTAAAAAAGCAACTGTCATATATAAAATAGAACAAAAACCAACAGTTTCTGAAAAACATAAATCTAATAATAACCCAGAGAAAAAACCAACAAATAAAGCAGAAATTTGTCCTCTCGTATAAGCAACTGTTATAATAAGAATTAACAAACAGTTTGGAACTATACCCGAAATTCTAAAAAAGGAAAATACGGAAGTTTGAAGTAAAAAACAAACTATCATTTCAATAAAAATCACAAGTAATCGTATCACGTTTATTCCTTTCTATTTGCTTATTCTAATTCAAAGGATTCTTTTAATTCTGTAATAATTAACACTTCATCTAAATGTTCAAAATCTACAACAGGTGTTAAATAAGCTGTTTTTGTCATATTACTAGAATCCACCTGTATATCTGTAACATAACCAATCAATATTCCTTGTTGGAATTTATCACTAATATGAGATGTTACTACTTCATCATTTTCACTAATTGCAGCATTAAGTGGAATCATCGTTACTTTAATTCTACCGTCCGATGTCATAGAACTTAAATCTCCAGATACAATACACGTATCAGAAGTTTTTAAAAACATGCCACTTACCTTACTACTATCATCAATAATAGAACGAACAGTAGATGAATTTTTTCTAACTGAGGTCACAATTCCAACTAAACCATTTCCAGCCATAACATTCATATCTTCTAAAATACCATCTTCATATCCTTTATCAATTGTAAAAATGTTATACCAACCGTTACTCTCTCTAGCAATAATGTTAGCTGCAACTTTTTTATAGTCTGAATATTTTTGGTCTAATTCGTACAATTCTCGTAACGCATCTAATTCATATTTTTCTTGTGAAATAATTTGAGATTGAAGCGTTAATTGTTCAATTTTCTCTTTTAATTGTTCATTTTCTTGTTGTAGAATTTTTAAATTTAATGATACTCTTGTAAATAATGTTATGACACCAAAAGAAAATGTTATTATGGTGAATATTAATGAACCAATTAAAGAAAGCATTTTAAAAATTAAGAAAACAAAATTCTCAAGATTTCCAGTATATGATAGTAATAATAATGACATAGTTGGCATTCTAAATGTTAAAGATTTTATTATAAAGCATAGTGAAAATAAAAACATACAATTAAAAGATATAATAAGACCAACAACTAAGTTTAATTATAAAGAAAAAATAG
>CALASV010000371.1 GCA_937888895.1 uncultured Clostridia bacterium
GGTGGTGTGAGAGGACGGAAGTTTCTAAATTTGAGAAACTTCCTCCTACTCGATTTTTACTTAAGTAAAAACTTTGAGAACTTGTTGTTTTCAAGGTTTTTTCTTTTTTAGAAAAGAATAGGTTGAATTAATGTAGAAAAAGTGCTAGACTCTCTTATTAGACAATAAAAAAAGGAATCTCTATAACGAGATTCTTTTTTCTTTGTTTTTTCGATATAGTTTAGAAGTAAGAATGAAAAGAGAAATCAGGTGATAGGAAAATTATGGTAAGTAAAAAACAATTATTTTGTATGGTAGTTATTATATTTCTTTGTTCTGGATGTATGGGAGTACAACAAACAGAAATAATAATGCCAACAAGTACACTGACACCAACAAATACACCAGTGCCGACAGATACACCGACACCGACGAATACGCCAGTGCCAACAAGTACACCAACACCGACGAATACGCCAGTGCCAACAAGTACATCGACACCGACGAATACGCCAATACCGACAAGTACACCAACACCGAGTACTACAGAGATTGGTGAGGAAAGTTCTTTTGTGATAGTAATTGATGCAGGGCATCAACGGAAAGGAAATTATGAAAAAGAACCAAATGGACCAGGTTCTGATGTGATGAAAGCGAAAGTTTCTAGTGGAACACAAGGCGTAGTAACAGGTCTTGCAGAATATGAATTAAATTTAAAAGTAAGTCTTTTTTTGAAAGAAGAATTAGTAGCAAGAGGTTATGAAGTCATTATGATTCGTGAAACAAATGATATTAATATTTCGAATGTGGAGAGAGCAAAAATTGCAAATGAAGCGAAAGCAGATGCTTTTCTTCGAATCCATGCAGATAGTTCTACGAATCAAAAGGCAAAGGGTGTTATGACGATTTGCCAAACGAAAAAAAATCCTTATAATAGTGAATGGTATGCAGAAAGTAGAAAGCTATCAGAACTCGTATTAGAGGAAGTAGTCGAAGAAACAGGAGCAAAAAAGCGACAAATTTGGGAAACCGATACAATGACAGGAATCAATTGGACAACAGTTCCAACGACAATTTTAGAAATGGGCTTTATGTCTAATGAAGAAGAAGATAAATTATTAGCGACGGAAGGATATCAAAAGAAAATAGCAAAAGGAAATATCCTGTTGTCTTCAAAAAAATGGAACATATGATGATAGATATGATATTAGAAGATATTATGTCAGAATTTCGTATTAGTGAAGAAGAAGCAAGAGAAATTCTTTACAATACATATTTTAATGAAAATCTTCCAGTTTATGTATTTACAAATGAGCAAAGTATACATGGAACGGTTGCTATTTTAGATACTGAAAATATGGATATGATTGCAGAAAAAATAGGAAGTCCATTTATTGTAATTCCTTGTTCTGTTCATGAAAGTATTATTCTCCCATATCAGGAAAAAAAGAATGATTACCAGGATTTGGAAACTATAATTTCACAAATCAATTCCACACATTTACAAAAAAGTGAGCAATTGTCAGAGTATATGTATATGGTAGATGCAAACACACATACATTTTTTCGATATAGTTGTTTGGTAGAAAAAGCGTACAAGTTTTAGAAAAATATGTAAATTAATTCAACTAATCTTAAAGAAAACAATTATATTTTAATAAAAGTCAAAGTGAAAATTTTAGCATAAATAAATTTTATTCATTTGCGAAAAATATTTATGAAAGGAAAATTATGGAGAAAGAAACCATATTTATTGATACAGACACTTTAACAGAACACGAATTATTTAAAATATTGCAAGAAGCTCGACACAATGTTGGAAAAGCAAAAAAATGTATCACTCGAAAAGAATATGCAAAAGTACTTGTTAACCTTTTTCTTGCAGTATTGGAAGAATATGGAACACAATGGATAGATGAATGGAATATACACATTCCATATAATATGAAAAATAATGCAGAATATATAGGAATTAATCGACTGTATTTAAAACTTACCATGATAAAAGAAGGATTTACAGATTCTCGATGGTTAACTGCAAACCAAATAAAAGCGTTAGGCTATCAGCTTATGAAAGAAAAAGGTACAGAAATAGAATATTGGTTTCCATTTGATGTGTTCAAACGAAAAATGGTTAGTTGGGACGAGTGGAAAGAAAAAACAAATGGCAATGTTGGAAAACAATATATATTTCGACCAGCTTATATAACAGTATATAATGCAACATTTATTAAGGGCATGGAGAATTAAACACTCACTACTAAAGTTATGAGTGTTTTTGATTGGTCTATAAATTTTAAAAGGGAGATAATAGAAAATGAAAAAATTTGCAACAATTTCTGAACTTGCAAAAAATACTGCAAAAGAAGTTGTACGAACAGAAGAAAATTGGAGAAACTATTTAAATACAGCCTCTCGCTTATACAAATATCCTTTTGAGGAGCAATTGCTTATCTATGCTCAGCGTCCAGATGCAACTGCTTGTGCAAGTATTGAAATATGGAATAAAGCTACCGAAGATGTTGCTGACGCACTTAAGGGCAACCTTGATGAGTTTAACCCCATCTTTATGATGGCCGACTCAGGTGCCCGTGGTAACATTTCTAACTTTACTCAGTTAGCCGGTATGCGTGGTTTGATGGCTACTCCAAACGGTGGTTTGTTCGAAATTCCAGTTACCTCAAACTTCAAGGAAGGTTTGTCTGTGCTTGAATTGTTCATGTCCACTCACGGTGCTCGTAAAGGTATGACTGATACTGCTTTGAAGACTGCTCAGTCAGGTTACTTGACTCGTCGTTTGGTTGATGTTGCTCAGGATGTTATTATCCGTGAAGACGATTGTGGTACTGATCGTGGTATTACAGTTAGCGCCATCATGGAAGGTGACGAATTA
>CALASV010000372.1 GCA_937888895.1 uncultured Clostridia bacterium
TGATATGTTTGGAAATTCTTGTTCTGATACCGAAATAGTAGTAAATACTTCTTCCAAAAAATGCTCTAATTTTTCTGTATCTGCTAAAAGTCCTGCACCTTTCCCTTTTGACACTACCGTTTTCGATGGACAACCAAGATTTAAATTCACTTCTTCATATCCATAATTTTGTTTTAATTCTTTTGCTGCTGCCAACATTAACTCTGCCTTATTTGTAAGAATTTGAGGCACAAGAGAAATTCCCCTATTATGTTCTAGTAAAATATCTCGTTTCTCTTTTGGATTTATGGCATGATGTTGATTTGGCGAAAGAAATGGAGAAAAATATTTATCCATTCCTTCATAATAATGATGATGTACATTACGAAATGTATATCCTGTGATTCCTTCTAATGGTGCAAAATAAAATATTGTTTTATGTTTCATTATTATAATATCCTTTAGTCCTACTATTTTATATGAGACTTATTTGATTCGGTTAATATAAAGTCTGCATAATTTTCTTTCTTTATTAAATATTCTGCCCCACTTTCATCAGTTTCTACCAAATCCTTTAGTAAAACTCTCTCTACAATGGCAGCAGCCCCTTCAATTGTTTTTAAACAAGGACGCTTTTTATAATATTCTTCCGTTCTTGCTTCTGGCGTAGTCCCTTCTAAACTTGGCTTTTTTTCTTTATCAAGCCCAAGTAATTCTCTACAAATATAAGTACCATTATTTTCCTTTTTAAATTCCTCTGCTAATAATTGCACTACTTCATAATTCTTCTTCTTCGATACTTGGTCTTTTCCTTCGGTCGCACCCGTCAACATACCAGCCACAAAAAACATACCATTTGCAGCACCACATACCTCACGCATACGACCAATACCTGCTCCAAAAGAAGCAGAAACTCGCAACGCTGTTTCTCTATCCATGCCAAATAAATCTGCATAAGTCGCAAATACAGCTTGACTACAATTATACCCTTCCTTAAATAAAACAACTGCCTGCTCTGTTCTCGATTTCATGCTATTTTCCCACTTTCTTGTATTTTTCAGTCACTATTCTTTTGTTGTACTTCCAAAACCACCATTTCGTACTTCTTCTACCTCATCATCTTCTGTAATACCAAACTGGAAGAAAATACCCTGTGCAAATCCTGTTCCTTCTTTCAAAGAAAGTACCTTTCCTTCTTTCGAATCATTCGTAATCTTAATAAAAATATGTCCCTCATTATCCGAATTGTAATAATCGCTATCAATAACTCCCACTGTATTATTTAATTGTAAGCGATACTTAAATCCAAGTCCACTCCTTGGAAAACAAAGCAATACATAATCCTCTCTCATTCTCACTCTAATTCCTGTCGGAATTTTAATACTCTCCCCTGGATTCAATGTAAAATCAAGCGTACTAAAAAAATCATAACCAGCAGAACCTTTTGTCGCTCTCTTCGGTAATTGAATTTTTTCATACACTTTCTCTGCATCAAAAACCTCTCCACCAAACGTATCTATCCAATCCTCTATGAAACGCATTTTACTTATTTTTTCAAATTTAGCTATTCTATTCATATCATTATCATTCCTTTTTACTTTACATTAAACAAATACTATCTACTTTATTATTTACTACAATTAAAATTTTCAATACATATGGCAAAGCTGTACACTTCTTTGTATCTTTTAAGGACCATGAAAAAACGGCAGTCCTTGGCGAGGTTCTTTCGAGCCTAGTACTGTTCCGTTTTTTCCTGAGCGAGAGCGTGTCCGAAAAGATACAAAGAAGTGACAGCTTATTCAAATACATAAAATAACTATACAAAGAATGAGGCTCACCACAATATATGGCAAACCTCATTTTCATAAATCCTTAATTTTGAATCATTTTATAATTCTTTTAAGAAAGCAACATAACCCTGTTTTGCTTCATAAACGTCAGACTTGCTAACAATTTCCCATGGAGCGTGCATATTTAATACAGGAACACCACTATCAATTACATTCATATTGTATTTTGCCATAATGAATGCGATAGTACCACCGCCACCTTCATCTACACGACCAAGTTCTGCTGTCTGGAATGGAACTTTATGAGCTTCCATTGCTGCACGAAGTTGTGCCATATATTCTGGGTTAGCATCGTTAGAACCAGATTTACCACGACTTCCTGTGTACTTGTTAAATACAATACCTTTACCAAAGTAAGCAGTATTCTTCTTTTCATTTACACTTGGATAATTAGGGTCAAATGCTGCACTTACGTCAGAAGAAAGCATATGAGAATTTGCTAAAGCACGTCTTACTTTTAATTCAGAATAATCGCCCATGCAATTCATTACTTCTGCTACTGCATTTTCAAAGAACATAGACTGCATACCAGTAGCACCTGCACTACCGATTTCTTCCTTATCTACTAAAAGACAAACTGCTGTACGGTCTGTTTTCTCAATTTCAAATAAAGCAACCATAGAAGTATAAGCACATACTCTATCATCATGTCCATAACCCATTACCATACTTCTATCTAAACCAAAATCTCTTGCTGGACCTGCTGGAACTACTTCAATTTCTGCTGAAAGGAAATCTTCTTCTTCGAAATCATATTTTTCTTTTAATAATTTTAATACATTTGCCTTAACAGCATCTTTTTCTTCGCCATCTAATGGAATACTTCCAACTAAAATATTTAAATCTTCGCCTTCGATTACTTCAGAAGCCTTCTTACCCATCTGCTTTCCAGAAAGGTGTACTAAAAGGTCAGTAATACCAACGACTGGGTCATCTGCATCTTCACCGATACATACATCTACTACTGTACCATCTTTCTTTACAACAACACCATGTAATGCTAATGGAAGTGTTACCCACTGATATTTCTTAATACCACCATAATAGTGAGTATCTAATAATGCCATATCAGTATCTTCATAGCAAGGTACTTGCTTTAAGTCGATACGAGGAGAGTCAACATGAGCACCTAAAATCTTCATACCTTTTTCTAATGGTTCAGAACCAATTAAGAATAAAGCTAACGCCTTACCCATATTGTTGAAATATACTTTATCTCCTGCCTTTAATGTTCCATTATTTGCAATTACTTCATTTAAATCTACATATCCTTGTTCTTTTGCCTGACGAACTGCTTCTGTTACACATTCTCTTTCTGTCTTACAATCAGAAATATATTTCTTATATCCATCATTCAATTGAAATACATCTTTTTTCACTTCTTCAGAATAACTAAGCCATGCATTTTTCTTTTCAGCTTTTTTAACATCCTTTTCCTCTGCCATAGCAACTAATTCTCCTTTTTTATATATTTATGAAAGACTTTACAACAACATTTTACCCTATTTTCCGACAGAAAACAAGTCTATTCTGCACTTTTCAATGATTCTACCATGTCAATTTTTCTCAATTTAAAGAACATACCACCATTTACAACAAGTGAAAAAAGACAAGTCAACAACACACTATACAAATAACTCTTTGCACTAATCGAACGACCAAACATAATCATATCAATTTCGCAAGTTAAAATTACAAAACGATGCAGTATAATACCAAGTACGACACCTGCAAAAATTCCAAAAATAGTCAGTAAAATGTTTTCTCGATACATATACATTCCTACTTCTCCATCATAAAAGCCAAGTACTTTCAATGTTGCTAACTCTCTTCTTCGTTCAATCATGTTAATATTATTTAAATTGTAAAGTACAATAAATGCTAACATACCTGCTGCCACAATTAATACAATAATAACTAAATTCAAACTTTCCATCATACTTGCAACATCTTCTTGTAATTCATCTACATAAGTAACAGAGCTTACTTCCTCTAATGCTAAAAATCTCGTAGAAAGTTCTTCTTTTTGTGTATCTGTCATATTACTTAAATGAAAATATAATTGATTATATTCTGGTTGTTCTCCATACAGTGCTTCATACTGTTTCCCACTCATATAAATATAATGCGACATATAATTTTCTGAAATTGCTGTAATTTTTACAGGCTTTTTCGTTACATCATCTACATAAATTTCTATCGAATCACCTACTGCTACATCTAACATCGTAGATAATTTTTCTGAAATAACAACACCCTGTTCTTCTAATGCATATTTCTCTTTTGTTATACGGTCTTGCAATTTCAAAAAGCCTTCTAAATCATCTAATCGTTCTGGTATAAACAATTGTGCCGATTTTAATGCAGTTTCTGACTCAGCATCTACCGTTTTTAATTGAATAAACATTTGATTTTCAATGACTTTATCTAAATCTTGCTCTGCTACATCAAACTCTGTACCAGTAATTGAAAGATAAGCATCATACGTCCAAATTTTCTTATACTGATTATTCACAATTTCAGCAATCGAATCTTGCAATCCATACCCAACTAAAAGCAATGCCATACAACCACCAATGCCAAAAATGGTCATAAAGAAACGCTTTTTATATCGGAATAAATTTCTCCAAGTCGCTTTCCACGAAAAACTCATACGATTCCAAAGAGGTGTAATATATTCTAAAAACACTCTTTTTCCTGCCACTGGTGCCGTTGGTCTCATAAGAATTGCTGGTGTTGCAGAAAGTTCCTTATAACAAGAAGCCACCGTTGCCACGATAGTACAAACAACAGCAATCATTACCGAAGCAATCGCTAAGTCCCATTGAATTGGTGTTAATTCATTTGGAATATGCGAATACAATATTTTATATGCCTTTATAATAATCCATGGAAGTACTCTACTTCCTACAACTACACCAAGCACACCACCAAACAACGTAGCTGATAAAGAATAACACAAATATTTCGAAGCAATTGCTCCTTTACTATACCCAAGTGCTTTCATCGTTCCAATCTGTGTTCGTTCTTCTTCTATCATACGAGTCATTGTTGTTAAACTAACTAATGCAGCTACTAAATAAAAGACAGCTGGAAATACTTTTCCGATTTTACCAATACGCTCCGCATCCATACCAAATTCTACAAACGATTGTACTGTATTTCTATCTAGCACATACCATTCTGCCATTTCAATATCTTCTAATTCCTGTTTTGCATCAGCTAACTCTTGTTTACCATCTTCTAATTCTTGCTTACCATCTTCTAATTCCTTTTTACCATCTTCTAATTCTTGCTTACCGTCTTCTAATTTCTGTTTGGCTTCTTCAAGTTCTGCTTTACCATCTAAAACTTCTTGCTTTGCCTTTTCAATTTCTGCTTTGCCATCTAAAACCTCTTGTTTGGCTTTCTCTAATTCTGCTTTGCCGTCTAAGATTTCTTTTCTTGCTTTTTCTAATTCTGCTTTGCCATCAGAAAGTTCTTTCTTTGCATCAGCTACTTCCTTCTTTCCTTTTTCTAACTCCTGTTTTGCTTTTGCAAGTTCTGTTTTTCCTGTTTCTATTTCTTTTTTTGCTTCTTCTAATTGTGCTTTCCCTTGCTCTATTTCAGTTCGTCCAGCTAAAAGCTCTTGTTTTTTCTTTTCTAATTCCGTCTTTCCTGCTTCTAACTCTGCTTTTCCTTTCGCAAGTTCTTCTTTCCCTGCTTCCAATTGAAGTTTCCCTAAGGCTGCTTGTTCTTCCCCTGCAACAAGCTCTGCCTCTTTTTCTGCTAATACTTGTTTTGCCACATTCAACTGTGCTTCCCCAGCAATCAATTCTTCTGTTAATGGCATTCCATAAGCTTCTAACATCGCTTTTGCTTGCAATAATTCAGCTTCTTGCTTACTTAATTCTTCTTTTCCTGCCTCTAACTCTAAACGACCTGCTTCTAACTGTTGCTGTCCTACTAAAAATTCTGCTTCTTTTGTTGCAAGTTCTGCTTCTGCTTCTGCCAATTTTGCCTCATTATCAGCAATGGTTTGTTCTGCTTGTTTTAATTGTTCTTCACTAGCTACAAGTTCTTGTTCTCCATCTAACAATGTTTTCTCATTCTCAGCAATTTCTTTTTCACCATCGGCTAACTCTTTTTCTGCTTTTGCAAGTTCTTTCTCTGCATCGGCAATCTCTTTCTCGCCATCAGCCAACTCTTTTTCGCCATCGGCTAATTCTTTTTCACCATCAGCAATTTCTTTCTCTGCATCAGCCAATTCTTTTTCACCATCGGCAATTTCTTTCTCTGCATCAGCCAACTCTTTCTCGCCATCAATAATTTCTTGTTCACCATCAATTAACTCTTGTTCGCCATCAGCAATTTCTTTCTCTGCATCGACTAACTCTTGTTCACCGTCAGCAATTTCTGCTTCAGCCTCCCTGATATCTTCCCAATAAGGCTCTGTAATTTCTGCAAAACGAATTTCACATCTTGTATCTGCAATTGCTTCTATTCGTTCTGTTACTGTTTCTATCAATTCCTCATATTCTTCACTATAAGGATTATAGTCTTTTGCACCCTCTACTGTAGCATAAACAGCAGCAAATACTTCCATAGAAAATGCTTCTTTTGGTAAAAATAAAAAACCATCTTCTACACCACTACCAATACTAACTGCTCCACGACTCCACGTTAAATAAGTCGGAAAAGCACCATACCCTACAATAGTAAATGTATCACAATGTAATACATCAGAAAGTTCCGTATCTTCTTCTGCTTTTAATGTAATGACATCACCAATTTGATATCCTGTTTTCGATAAAAATGCTTCGTCCATAAAGCATTCATTTTTAGCAGAAGGGATTCTCCCTTCTGTTATATAAAGTTGATTTAAAGTATCCGTCATAGAATACACACTCATCTGATAATCTCTCATTTCAGATACTAAAAATAACTCCGTTTGATAACTTCCTTCTGCCGTTTTTATTCCTTCTATCTTCCTAATTTCTTCCACATCATCTTCTGTCATTCCAAGCGTACCTAACACTCGAATATCCATATAATTTGTTGTATCGTAAAATTCCTTTACTGTGCCTTTCATATCTGGCTCGGCAGAACGCACACCTGCATAAAATGCCACACCCAATGCCATAATAAGCAAAATAGAAATATAACGATTAAAACTCTTTTTCAATTCCCGAAATAAATCGGTGATTTGTGCACTTTTCATTCCTTATCCTTTCCAAAGTGCGATTCACTCATTTCAAATAAAGTCAAATTTATTCTATTTCGAAATCGCTTTTTACTTATTTACCACTCAATTTCTGCCACATCTACTGGACATTCATTTTGTCTCATTGCACCTACTTTTCCATTTTTAATCTCAATGACTCTATCTGCCATTGGTGCTATTGCTTTATTATGTGTAATAACAACTACTGTCGTATTTGTTCTTCTGCAAGTATCTTGTAATAACTTCAAAATAGATTTTCCTGTTTGATAATCTAGCGCACCCGTTGGCTCATCACAAAGAAGTAACTTCGGATTTTTTGCTAATGCTCTCGCAATCGATACTCTTTGCTGTTCCCCACCTGATAATTGTGCAGGAAAGTTTTTCATTCGGTCTTTCAAACCAACTTCTTCTAATACTTCTTTTGCATCTTTTGGATTTTTAATAATCTGCTGTGCAAGCTCTACATTTTCTAATGCTGTTAAATTTTGCACTAGATTGTAAAACTGAAATACAAAACCAACATCTTCTCTACGATATTTTGTCAGCTTCTTCGCATTATAAGTAGCCACATCTTCCCCATCTACTAACACATTTCCACTTGTCGCACTATCCATACCACCTAAAATATTTAATACTGTTGTTTTACCAGCACCCGAAGGTCCTACAATAACAACAAACTCTCCCTGTTCCATCTCAAAATTGATACCATTCGCTGCACGAATTTCTATCTCACCTGTTTTATACACTTTTTCTACATCTTTTAATGCAATATATGCCATAGTTGACTCCTTCCATTCGACTTTTTTCTGATTTCAACTGCCTGACTCTGATTATATCACTTTCCTGTAAATTCGTGTATTAAAATTTTGTGAAAAACAATAAATTTGGAGCTTAACTTGTGAAAAACAACTTTTTATACTATAATCAAAGAAAGCAATCGGATATTCGTAAGCCACTTCGCTACTTACTCATAACCATACTGTGGTTATTTGATTAGATTAACCTTTATTCCTAATAGAAAGAGAGTGATAGATTGTTATGGGAAAATATTTAAACAATAAAAACGCATTGGAGCTTTATAAACAAGAAGTATTAAAACCTTATTTTATAGATAAAACAGATATGATAGAGGAATTACTCTATGTTATAAATGGAGCAAGTAATTGTGTTTGTATCATACGACCTCGTCGCTTTGGTAAAACTATGATTGCAAATATGCTCACCTCTTATTTTTCAAAAGGATACGATACTTCTACTGTTTTTGATAAATTGCATATAAAACATTCAGAACATTATAAAGAACACTTAAATACTCATAATGTCATTCATATTGATTTTAGTCAAATACCAATGCCATGTAATTCATATAATAAATATATCACTCGTATCGTACACTCTTTAATGGAAGACTTACAAACACAATTTCCAAATGTTACATTTTCAAAAGAAGATGCATTATGGGATATACTTGATAAAATTTACTCCCAATATCCCGAAAAATTCATATTTATTTTAGATGAATGGGACGCTGTTTTTCATATGAAATTTATTACCACAGCAGAAAAAAATCAATATCTTAGTTTTTTAAAAGCACTCTTAAAAGATAAAGCTTATGTATTTTTTGCTTATATGACAGGGATTTTACCAATTGCTAAATATTCTAGTGGTTCAGAATTGAATATGTTTTTAGAATATACTATGGTAACCGAAGAAAAATTTAGCGAATACTTTGGATTTACATAATTAGAAGTAGATGAACTGTATGAAAGATATGTAACTAAAGTAAAAAAAGTAAATATCACAAGAGAGGGTTTACGCGATTGATATAATGGTTATCATACAAAATCAGGAGAAAGTCATAACCGAATAGCTACTAACGTAGCTTGTCAGATGGAGCTTAAAAACTCCATCTGACACAAATAAGACCATTACCCACCACTTAGTGCTTTACGCACTAAAAGTGGGGGACTTATTTGATTCGGTTAAAAGAAAATTTTATTGCACCACTTTTGATAAAGAAAAAATAAATTCTGTACCGACATTTTCTATACTGTTTACGGAAATATCTTCTTCATGTGCTACTATAATTTCCTTTACAATAGACAGTCCAAGCCCTGTTCCTTTTTTATCTTTTCCTCTCGATAAATCCGTTTTGTAAAATCTATCCCAAATTTTATCTAAACTTTCCTTTGGAATACCGATTCCTTTATCGCTTACTTTTACAATTACTTTATTTCCTTTTTCTTCCGTTGTAATATAAACAGCAGAATTTGAATGACTAAATTTTACAGCATTATCAATTAAATTATATAATACTCGTTGAATTTTATCCATATCTGCATATACCAATTGCTCTTTTTGAGAAAATATTAAGTTTAACATCATATTTTTGTTTTTAAATATTCCTTCAAAACTAATAGCAATCTGTTTAATCATTTGATTAATATCAAACTGAGACTTACAAAGAACAATGCCATTATCTTCAAAACTATTTAATTCCAATAAATTAGAAGTTAATTTATTTAAACGCTCTGTTTCAAAAATAATAATATCTAAATATTTTTCTTGCAATTCCACAGGTATTGTTCCATCTTTCATTGCTTCCACATAACCTTTAATCGAAGTTAATGGTGAGCGAAAGTCATGTGATACATTAGATACAAATTTTCGTTGCCTATCGTCTGCATTTTTTAATCTATTCCCTATTTCCTGCACTGCTTGTCCTAATTGCCCAAATTCTGTTGTTCCATCTAATTCTAATGTTTCTTTAAAAATTCCTTTAGAAAATTGTGTAGCTACTTCTGTTATTTTTTTCGTTGGCAGTTCTACTAATCGATAAATAAAAAATAATAAAATAACTATAATTAGCAATAATAAAAGGAAAACTCCAACAATAAATTCTCCATACACTAATTGTTCTTCCTCTACTTGGCTCATTGGTACAGACATAACTAAATAACCTTTATTCTCATACTTATGAATCACTGGAAGAATCGTACAAAGAAGGGCTTCTTCCATAATTTCTGGAAAATATACTTCTTCTTGAAAAACTTGTTCTAAAAACTTTGGATTTTTTCCTATCAAATCAATTCCCACAGCACTACATTCCGAATTTTTTTCTGAATCTGTTACAACAATCCCTTTATTACTTACCATCCAAACTCTTGTGCCATGCATTTCGTCTAGCAATCGAATTTGATTTACTAATTCTACATAGTTAGAATTATTCCTATTATAATATTCCATCACATACTCTGATAAAAATTTAGTTGCATCTTCATATAAATTATGCTTTGTATTTCTTAACTTACTTATTTTGATGGCATCTGTGCTTATCATATTTAAAATAACAAATAAAAATAATCCTATAGCAAAAAACAAAAGCGTCAGCTTTACCATTAAGGAATGCTTCTTCATTACAGTACCTCAAATTTATACCCAATACCCCATACGGTAGCTATTTTCCAACTTGGTCTATCTTTTATTTTCTCACGTAATCGTTTTACATGAACATCTATCGTTCTTGTATCTCCAAAATAATCATAAGACCAAATATTATCTAGTAATTGGTCTCTCGTAAATACATGGTTTGGATGAGACGCAAGAAAATATAATAATTCTAATTCTTTTCGTGTCAATTCTACTGTAGTTCCACAATATAAAACAGAATAATTTGTCAAATTAACCTCTAAATCCGGATATTTTACAATCTCCCCTACTTGAGGCTTTACTACTGGCTTTTCTGTCTTTTCCACTTTTTCTACTAGCGTTTCTTCTTTCTTTGCTTGATATCTTCGCAATACTGCCTTTACTCTTGCTACTAACTCTTTTGAATCAAAAGGTTTAATCATATAATCATCTGCACCAAGTTCTAATCCTAATACCTTATCAAATACTTCTCCTTTAGCAGATAACATAATAATTGGTAC
>CALASV010000373.1 GCA_937888895.1 uncultured Clostridia bacterium
CAAGCCTTTTCGTGTTACAAAGTCTTTATGTGAAAAATTTTGCAATTATTGATGAAACAGAAGTTGACTTTAAAGAACATTTAAATATTATGACAGGAGAAACTGGTGCTGGAAAGTCTATTTTAATAGATTCCGTCAATGTAGCAATTGGTGGTAAAGTTTCGAAAGATATGATTCGTCAAGGTGCAGAATATGCTTTGATAGAACTTAGTTTTAGCCAATTAAAAGAGTCCGTCATACAAGTATTAAAAGAAAAAGAAATTTATTTAGAAGATGGCTTATTAGTGCTTTCTAGAAAAATTATGTCAAGTGGAAGAACTGTTTGTAAAATCAATGGAGAAACAGTAACGACAGCCATTTTAAAAGAAATTGCAGGATATCTCATTGATATTCATGGACAACAAGAACATCATTCCTTATTGCAAAAGTCTTCTCATTTAAAATTTTTAGATAGGTTTGCAAAAGAATCTCTTGGTACACTTCCAAAACAACTTATGGAAGCGTACCAAGAGTGGAAAAAATGGAAAGAAGAACTTTCTTTAGCGAAATTAGATGAAGAAGAAAGAAATAGAGAAATAGCATATTTAACATTTGCAGTTGAAGAAATTGAAACAGCAAAATTGCGTATTGGAGAAGATACTGAATTGGAAGAAGAATATAAAATTCTTTCCAATAGTAGACAAATTGTGGAAGCAATGTCAACAGCACTTCGATTTACGAAAAATGCACACGATGGAACAGCAGAAGAACAAGTGTCTAGAGCACAGCGTTATCTTTCTAAAGTTTCCGACTATGATACAGCATTACAAGACTTAGAAGAATTATTAAATAATGTACAAGATATATTATCAGAGTTTAATAGTAGGGCAGAAGATTATGTTTCTAATATGGAAGATTCTAGGGAGCGTTTGGTAGAAGTAGAGCAACGAATTGATGTTTTAAATCAATTAAAAGGGAAATATGGTGGTACGATTCAAAAAATATTAGAATTTCAAGAGGATTGTATAAAGAAGTTAGATAAATATAATCATTATGAGGAGTATTTAGAAAAACTTCAAAGAAGTTATGATGGTGCTGAGAGCAGGTGTCGTGCTCTTTGTAGACAAATTTCTGAAATAAGAAGAGCAGAAGCAGAGAAAATGACAACAAGTATGAAACAAGCACTATTAGATTTAAATTTCCCTGATGTGCAGTTTGAAATGCCATTTGAAGTATTAGAACAATTTACAATGCATGGATATGATTCGTGTGAATTTATGATTTCTTTAAATTCTGGAGAAAATTTGAAACCTTTAACAAAAGTAGCTTCGGGTGGAGAATTATCTAGAATTATGTTGGCAATGAAATCTGTATTAGCAGACCAAGATGAAATTCCAACTTTAATTTTTGATGAAATTGATACAGGAATTAGTGGCAGAACAGCACAAAAAGTGTCAGAAAAAATGGCACAAATAGGAGCAAGTCACCAAATTCTTTGCATTACGCACTTATCTCAAATTGCTGCAATGGCAGATACTCACTTTTTAATTGAAAAAAAGGTAGAAAATGGAAGAACAAACACAGGTGTTAGAGAACTTTCGAAAGAAGATATTTATACAGAACTTGCTAGAATGCTTGGTGGTGTAGAAATTACAACAGCTGTGTTAGAAAACGCAAAAGAAATGAAACAATTAGCAGAAAATTTAAAAAAATATTAAAAAAGCAGATGTTGCAAAATGGATTTGATATATAAAATATAGGTATCATTAGGAATCATAATACACTATATTTTGTGGAAAAATTCATTTTGTAATATCTTTTTTTATGGAAAAAACATGAATAGAAAAAGCACAAGCTTCTCATATTAAAACTGTTACAATAATGCAAATTTTAGTTGGGAAGATTGGGAAGGATTTTTTAAAAAGATTTCTCTCATACTAAAAAAGAATAATAAAAGATAGGGAGAAAATCAACATGAAAAATCTGCGACAAAAAAAGCGAAGGAGAAGGTACTTGCTATTTATGTTATGTATAAATGCAATGATAGTACTTGGATACGGTTATTACTGGATGAAAATAAATGTACCTTCCGAGATAAAGCTTTTAATTGGGCAGGAAGAAAATTTTGATTTTTCTATCCCTATGGAAGCAAGTATTTTTAATGAAGATGCAAAAGGCGTTCTTTATGTTAATCAACAACCGTTATCGAAAGAAGAAATAGATATTGATTTATCAACACCGTTTTCTGTAAGCTCTGAAGTACTAGGAGAATATGAAGTACAATTAAAGTTGTTTGGAATTTTACCAATTAAAAATATTTCATTAGAAGTAATGGAAGAATTAGAGGTTATGCCTGGTGGTTCAGTCATTGGATTACAGGTGGAAACCGATGGAATTTTAGTACTTGGAACAGGAGAAGTCGTTTTAAAAGATGGAACAAGTGCCCAACCAGCAAAAGGACTTTTAAAAAGTGGAGATTATATTGTAGGAGTTAATGGGAAAACTGATATTACAAGGAAAGATTTAACTACTTCGATTGGAAAAGAAGTGCTTCATTTAAGAGTAAAAAGAGGAGAACAACAAATTAATGTAGATATTCAACCAGTCAAAGATTATTCGGGAAAATATAAAATAGGTGCTTGGATTAGAACAGATGCACAAGGTATCGGAACAATTACTTTTATAACAACGAATGGAAAATTTGGAGCATTAGGACATGGAATTACAGATATCGATACAGGACTTTTGATGGAAGTACAAACAGGAAAACTGTATGATGCAGAAGTATTAAGTGTAATTAAAGGAAAAAACGGAACACCTGGAGAATTGATTGGAATTATTCGTCAATCAGGCATTAGTTTAATAGGAGAAATTACAGAAAACTCATCACAAGGAATTTATGGACAAATAAAGTTAAATGCAATAGATACAAAAGAAGTCATACCAATTGCATTGAAACAAGATATTAAGTTAGGAAAAGCGACTATTTTATGTGAAGTGGAAGAAGAAGTAAAAGAATATGAAATTGAAATAGAGAGAATTGAACTTGGTAGAACGAGAGATAATAAAGGTTTGGTAATTAAGATTACAGATGAAGAATTATTACACAAAACTGGTGGAATTGTGCAAGGAATGAGTGGAAGTCCGATTATACAAAATGGAAAATTGATTGGAGCAGTAACGCATGTTTTAGTCAATGATCCAACCAGAGGGTATGGAATTTTTATAGAAAATATGTTAGAAACAGTAGAATAATAGTAAGTAAAGGGGCAAAATGAAGTTGCCCCTTTAAGATCTGATTTTATTTTACTATTATAAAATCAGATTGTAATGGAAGGTCAGCAGAGCTTCTTCCAATCATGACTCTCATTTTACCTGGTTCTACGACCCATTCATACTTTGGATTGAGTGTTCTAAAAGCAAGAGTGCCGAGTTCTATTTCGATACGTTTTGTTTCACCTGCTTTTAAGGAAATTCTTTGGAAACCTTTTAATTCCATGATAGGTTTTACGACCGAGGCAAAATAGTCTTTGATATAAACTTGAGCTACTTCTTCGCCATCTACAGTTCCAGTATTTGTTACATTAAAAGAAACTTTGAGTGTTTCGTCTGTTTTTATTTCTTCTTTAGAAAGTGTAAGGTCAGAGTATTCAAACGTGGTATAAGAAAGTCCATAACCAAATGGGAAGAGAGGGCTTCTATCAAAACCGTCTACATATCGTTTATTACCTGCTGGTTTTCTGCTGTAATAAACTGGAAGCTGACCAAGATGTTTAGGAAAAGAAATTGGAAGCTTACCAGAAGGATTTACATTACCAAATAAAACATCTGCAATCGCTTTTCCACCAAGTTCTCCAGAAAAAAATGCTTGAACAATGGCAGGAATGTGTTCATTTTCCCAAGTAATTGTCATTGGACGACCACTTTGCAACACTAAAACAACAGGTGTTCCAGTTTCATAAACTGCCTTGAGGAAATCCAGTTGTTTGCCCGAAAGATTAAGGTCACATCGATCTAAATTTTCACCACTTGTTTCTGCAAAATCACCAAGGGATACAATAGCTACATCTGCATCTTTTACTGCATCAAGTGCTTTATTGATATCAGCACTTTTGTCTTTCCAACAAAGAATAACGGAAGCACCACGTTCATCATTACGATATTCGATTTTAATGTTATATGTTTTCTTTTCAAATTTAAATGGAACAAGGCTGTCGCCTCTCTTATCGCCCCAAGCATCAATAATAAGTTCATCATCAATCCAAAGTTTGATACTATCTTTACAAGTAAGTCCGATAAAAGCTTCTTGTTCGATTGGACAGTTAATCACACCAGTCCAACGAGCAGAAAACTGTGCATCGACACAATCAGCCGTTTTTGTTGCAATAAAGCTAAAATCAATAGCTTTATCTTCACGAATAAGTACAGGTTCACCAACAGGGGCTTCTGGATTATTGAAATATTCGCCAGTGAGACTTACATACCATTCATTTGGAATTTTTTTCATCGTAAGTTCTTTAAATTCACAGCCTTTTGCATAAACAACTTCCGTTTCTTCTCCAACAATTTCTTTAATAGAACTAAAAAGAGTTATTTTATTATACGTTTTATTACTAATAGAATAGTCACCAAAGTTTAGTATATTTGCTGTTGGCCCTACGACAGCAATTTTTTTCATGCCTTTTTTCAGAGGCAAAAGATTATCTTTATTTTTAAGTAAAGTGATAGATTTGGAAGCAATCTTATAGGCTAGGTCTTTATGCTCTTTACAATGGAATACATTAGGTTCTATTGTTTCATCAATATATGGATTATCGAAAAGTCCAAGGTCGTATTTTACTCTTAATACT
>CALASV010000374.1 GCA_937888895.1 uncultured Clostridia bacterium
AAAAGAGAATTTTCAGAATAAAGTAGGTACTGACTATGCTGCTTCTCGTGGAGAATATTTGAATGGTATTGTAATGGCAGATTACTTACAATTTCAGTTTTTAGATGCTGCTGAAGTAATTTTCTTTGATGAAAAAGGTAGATTTTTAGAAGAGAAGACAAATGAAGTATTAGGCGAGAGAGTAAAGCAATATGAAAATGTAGTACTTCCAGGTTTTTATGGTGCAAAGCCAGATGGAACAATCAAAACATTTGAAAGAAGTGGTTCTGATATTACAGGTTCTATTTTAGCAAGAGCTGTACAGGCAGATATTTATGAAAATTGGACAGATGTATCAGGATTTCTTTTAACAGACCCAAGAATTGTAAAAAATCCACCAACAATTACTACAATTACATACAAAGAGTTAAGAGAGCTTGCTTATATGGGGGCAACTGTATTGCATGGAGATGCTATTTTGCCAGTATGTAAGAGTGGTATTCCAATCAATATTCGTAATACAAATAAACCAGAAGACCCAGGTACAATGATTGTAGAAAGTACTTGTAAGAAACCAGAATATACAATTACAGGTATTGCTGGTAAGAAAGGTTTTGTTTCTATCAACATTGAAAAAGACAAAATGAATGGCGAGGTTGGTTTTGGTAGTAGAGTATTACAGGCATTTGAACAAAATGGTATTTCGTTTGAACATATGCCAACTGGTATTGATACATTGAGTGTATTTGTGCATCAGGCTGAGTTTGAAGGAAAAGAACAAAAAGTATTGTCTACCATTCATCGTTTAGCAAAACCAGATAGTATTGATATTGATTCTGAGTTAGCATTAATCGCAGTTGTTGGTCGTGGTATGAAGTCCAATCGTGGCGTAGCAGCTAGAGTGTTAGCTTCTCTTGCACATAGAAATATCAATATTAAGATGATTGACCAAGGCTCTAGTGAATTAAATATTATTCTTGGTGTAGATAATAAAGATTTTGAAATGGCAATTCAAGCGATTTATGATATTTTTGTAGTAACATGTTTATAAGAATAAAAAAGCGAAGCAGTAATTGTTTCGCTTTTTTTATTGTGGAAGGAGTAAATGAAATGAAAACATTTTTATGTGAATATATTCATGAGAAAGCAAGAAAAAAGTTGGAAAGTTTTTCTGAAATTATAGAGGATTGGAGTAGATTTTCTGAGTGTGATGCTGTTATTAATAGAAATTTGCAATTAACAAGAGAAGTATTACAAGGGGCATCAAATTTAAAAGTGATTGCTGTGCATGGAACAGGTTTAGATGGTGTGGATTTAGAGGCAGCAAAGGAGTTTGGCATTTCTGTATGTTCTACTCCTTATCGAAATGCTGTTTCTGTAGCAGAGCTAAATATTGCATTGATGTTAATGACAGCAAGAAAAGTGGGTATGTTAGAAAAGAGACTACAAGCAGGAGATTCATTTGGTAATGCATCGGTTATGGCACAGTTGCAAGGAATCGAACTGTCAGGAAAAAGAGTAGCTTTTCTTGGTGTAGGGGAAATTGCAAAGAGAACGATTTCTATTTGCAAATATGGATTTTCGATGCAATGTATTGGTTGGTCAAGAAGTCTAACAAAGGAAAAGGCAGAGGAGCTTGGCATAGAGTTTACTTCTAGTAGATTGGAAGCAATAAAAGAAGCAGATTTTGTTGTACTTGGTATGGCATTAACAGAAGAAACAAGAGGAATTTTTGGAAAACAAGAAATAGAAGCAATGAAACAAGGGGCAATTGTTATCAATACAGCAAGAGGTGCATTGATTCAAGAAGATTTACTGTATGAAGCATTAAAAAATGGAAAGTTAGGTGGTGCTGGTTTAGATGTGTTGATAAAAGAGCCTTTTTCTATGGAAACCCCATTATATCGTTTGGAGAATGTCGTGTTGACACCACATATTGGTGCAAATACAGAAGATGCTTTGTATCGAGTAGGAATGGCTTGTGTAGAAGGGATTCGTTGTCAATTGGATAATTGTAACAAACATTTGGTTTAGAAGGACTTCTTTTTTACTGTTGAAATAAAAGACTATATTTTTTTTTGTTTATATGCTATAATAAATGCTATGTGATATATTTTTCTGATAATGCTTGAAAAACCTGCATTCATTCGGAATAAGCGAATAGTAACGTAATAGTAAATTTTAGATAGGTTGCTTTTACTTTGCAATAGAATGAGAGGAAACCATGAAAAAAGAAAAAAGGAAAGAGAATAAGAAAGACAAGCCAAAGGAAATAGTAAAAAAAGAGAATAAGAAAGAGAGTAAGAAAAAGGATAAAATTAGATTAAAATTTAAAGGTGCGTTAAGAAGCTATATGAATTGGCCAGTCTATTTAACTGTATTGTTGCTTTGTATGGTACTTAGTATTTATGTAGTAGATAAAACAGCTTCTGCTATTATGTCAATTTATACAGCAATTTATTTTTTGATTGTTATGCTTTTGTTTGTATTTAAACGCTCGTATATTGCAGGAGAGTTGGTGCAATTTGCTACTGGATATAGCAATATACAAAATTTATTTTTAAAAGAATTGGATATACCTTATGGTGTGATTGATACACAAGGGCATTTGATTTGGGCAAATAATGAATTGAAGGATATTGTAGTATTTGAAAAAACAGCAAGTCATTCGATAAAAGAAATTTTTCCAGAGATTACACTTGAGCAGTTACCAATAGTAGAAGAAGATGTAACACTTCATATTTCTCATGGGAAAAACAAATATCGAGTATTACTTCGATTATTAGATATTCCTGATTATCAGGAAGATTTACCTTGGGTTGCAGAGCAAGGGGAAGAAAAAAAAGCTTCTACATTGATTAGTATGTATCTTTATGATGAAACAGAGATTACAAAATTGCAAAAAGAGAATGCAGAAGAAAAAATGTTAGTTGGTCTTTTGTATATTGATAATTATGAGGAAGCATTTGAAGGTGCAGATGAAGTGCGTCGTTCCTTAGTAACTGCGTGGGTAGAGCGAGAAATCAATAAATATATGCAAAGTATCGATGCCATTATTAAGCGTTTGGAAAAAGATAAATATATTTTTGTATTCAAACAAAAGTATTTAAGTGTCATTGAGTCGAATCGTTTTTCTATCTTAGAAGAAATTAGAAATTTGAATATTTATGAAATGACAGTAACTATTTCGATTGGTGTAGGTGTAGGTGCAGCTTCTTATATAAAAAACTATGATATGGCAAGAGTAGCAATTGACCTTGCACTTGGTCGTGGTGGTGACCAAGCTGTTGTAAAGGACGGAGAGCGTTTTTCTTATTATGGTGGTAAAAGCGTTCAAATGGAGAAGAATACTCGTGTAAAGGCAAGAGTAAAAGCACACGCTTTAAGAGAATATATAGAATCGAAAGAAAAAGTAGTTGTTATGGGTCACTCCTTAGCAGATATCGATTCGCTTGGTGCAGCAATTGGTGTATATCGTATCGCAAAGACACTGAATAAAAAAGCATATATTGTTGTAACTGAAGTAACAAGCTCGATTCGTGCTACAATGGAGCGTTTTAAAGAAAGTCCAGAATATGAAGAAGATATGTTTATTTCTGGAAGTAAGGCACAAGAAATTGTGAATGACCAGACATTACTGATGGTAGTTGATGTAAATCGTCCAAATTATACCGAGTGTAAAGAATTATTGGGATTAACAAAAACAATTGTTATTTTAGACCATCATAGACAAACAGGAGAAGCAATTGAAAATGCAGTACTTTCCTATATTGAACCTTATGCTTCTTCTGCGTGTGAAATGATAGCAGAAATTCTTCAATATATTGAAGAAGGTTTGAAACTTCGTCCAATTGAAGCAGATGCGATGTATGCAGGAATTATGATTGATACGAATAATTTCTTAACAAAGACAGGTGTTCGTACCTTTGAGGCAGCAGCTTATTTACGAAGAAATGGTGCAGATGTAACGAGAATCCGTAAAATGTTCCGTACTGCTTTTGTGGAATATCAAGCAAAGGCACAAGCAGTTACTTCAGCAGAAATTTTTATGGATTATTATGTGTTTGCAGTTTCGGAAAGTGATGGTCTAGATAGTCCAACGATTGTAGCAGCACAGACAGCAAATGATTTGTTAGATATCGACCATACAAAAGCATCGTTTGTATTTACAGAGTTTAATGGTAGAATTTATATTAGTGCTCGTTCGATTGATGAACTGAATGTGCAAGTAGTAATGGAGCAAATTGGTGGTGGTGGTCATATGAGTGTGGCAGGAGCACAGCTGAGTGGCTGTACCATTTTGGAAGCAATGAATAAAGTAAAAGTAGTCATACAAGATATGACAGAGAAAGGGGATATATAAAAATGGAAGTTATTTTATTAGCAGATGTAAAAAATGTAGGAAAAAAAGGTGAAATTGTTAAAGTAAGTGATGGATATGCTAGAAATTTTATTTTGAAAAAGGAACTTGGAGTAGAAAAGACAGAGAAAACAATGCATGATTTGAAGCTTCAAAAAGCAGCAGAAGCAAGAAAACAGCAAGAAATTTTAGAAGAAGCACAAAATCTTGCAAAGCAGATGGAAGCAGGTAGTATTGTTTTAAAGATGAAAGCTGGAGAAGGTGGTCGTACCTTTGGTTCTATTTCTACAAAGGAAATTACAAATGCTTTGAAAGAGCAGTTAAAGATAGAAGTAGATAAAAAGAAATTACAGTTAGCAGAGCCAATTCGTAATTTTGGCACCTATCATGTACCAGTACGTCTTCATCCAAAAGTAACTGCTGAAGTAACAGTAAAAGTAGACCAAGCATAGTGATTATTCCTAAAGAGTGATTAAAGGGTATAGATGATGGAAGAAGCTTTAATTAAAAAAGTGCAGCCACATAGTAAAGAAGCAGAACAAGCAGTTATCGGTTCTATGCTTATGGACCAAGATGCTATTTTAGTAGCATCAGAATTGTTGCGAGGAGAAGACTTCTATATTCAACAGTATGGTATTTTATTTGATACGATGGCAGAGCTTTATCAAGAGGGAAAGCCAGCAGAATTAGTAACTATTTTAACAAGATTAGAGGAAAAAGGAGTTTCTCCTGAAATTTGTGGAATGGAACTGATTCGTGAGTTGACAGATGTTGTTTCTACTTCTGCTAATATTAAATATTATGTACAAATTGTAGCAGAGAAAGCATTGTCTAGAAGGCTGATTAAAGTTTCAGAAGGAATTGCGAATGCTTGTTATCAAAGTAAAGAGTCTATGGATGTTATTTTAGAACAAGCAGAGAAACAAATATTTCATATTGTACAAAAACGAGGTGCTGGAGAATATGAAGACATTCGTAAAGTAGTACTTCGGACATTAAAAACAATTGAAATGGCAGCGAAAAGCTCAGGAAGAATTACAGGAATTGCAACAGGATTTACTGATTTAGATTATAAAATGGCAGGATTGCAACGGTCAGATTTGATTTTAATTGCTGCAAGACCTTCGATGGGTAAAACAGCGTTTGTATTAAATTTGGCAGAATATATTGCATTACATTCAAAAGTAACAACAATAGTTTTTAGTTTGGAAATGTCAAAAGAACAGCTAGTAAATCGTTTACTTGCAATGAATTCTAGAGTAGATTCTCAAAATATTAGAACAGGTGATTTAAAAGATTCGGAATGGGCAGATTTGATGGAAAGTGCTAGAAATATTGGAGAATCTAGTTTAGTCATTGATGATACACCGGGTATTACGATTTCAGAACTTCGTTCGAAATGTAGAAAGTTAAAATTGGAGAAAAACTTAGGCGTTGTTATTATTGACTATTTACAGTTAATGAATGGAAATGGTAAAACAGAATCAAGACAACAAGAGATTTCAGAAATTTCTCGTTCGCTAAAAGCGTTAGCGAGAGAAATTGATTGTCCGGTAGTCGCTTTATCACAGTTAAGTCGAGCTGTAGAACAACGACCAGATAAACGACCAATGCTTTCTGACCTTAGAGAGTCAGGAGCAATTGAACAAGATGCCGATGTTGTTATGTTTCTTTACCGTGATGAATATTATCATAAAGATACAGAAGAACCAGGAGTTACAGAAGTTATTATTGGAAAACAAAGAAATGGTCCAACTGGAACAGTAAAATTAAAATGGATGGGCGAAATTCAGAAGTTTGGAAATTTGCAAATTCAAGAAAAGTAAATAAGGAAAAGGGTCTATTGGAAAATAGATAAGAGTTATGTTCGCTTTTGTTTTCCGATAGGTCCTTTTTTTGAGATTGAAATGGGCTATGATAGGCGAAAAAGTGAGTGAAAAAAGAGATTTTGTCGAGAGGAAACTGTTTAGAAGAAGATTGTTTACTTGTGAATTGGAAAAATATGGTTTATTATAAAGGGGAAGAATTGTATGGAAGGAGTGAACGATAGTGGAATGTCAGTTAGCACTTGACCAAGTGAAACAATTAGAGCAGGAAGGTTTTTCGGAAGAAATGATAAAGCAGTTATTGCCAAAACTAGAACAAGTATCTGCTTTGAAAGAAGAAGAACGACAGGAATTGAAAAAGAGAATGGAGCAGTTGTTGCCACAAATACATACGAATAAGACAAGTTCTTTGGCAAAAGAAGGGGAGAACGGTTTTGTAAAAATGTATTCTAATTTTGGTGGAGCGATTACAGAGTTATTGAATCAAAATAATCAAATATTATTAGAAAAAATGGACGAAAGAATTTCAACTAGAATTTTAAAAGAGATAAATTTTTTATTTAGAGAGCGTGAAAATTTAGAAGAAGAACGATATCGTAAGCTAGATAGAACGATTCGGGAATGTCAGGTGACAAGACAGAGGTTTTCTTTAGAAGAAGAACGAAAAAAGAGATTTTGGCAAAGATAAAACAAAAACGGTGGAAGAACTCAAATCTTCCACCGTTTTTAGTTTTTACATTAGCGAATTAGCCTTCGATAGCGCCTGTTGGACAAGCTGCTGCACATGCTCCACAATCTAAGCAAGCATCTGCGTCGATTTCGTAATGAGCTGCACCTTCAGAAATAGCGCCAACTGGACATTCAGCTGCACAAGAGCCACAGCTTACACAAGAATCATTGATAATATGTGCCATGATAAAGTCCTCCTTCTTAGTTTTTTATTTCAATCCACAGTCGGTAGTTTAACGGAGTCTGACATAGTCGTAAAATCAACTGTGATTTGACTTCATATCAAAGGGATACCGATTTTTTCTCCGTCCCTTAGACCTTTAGCTTTTTTTATCAATATATCTCTCAACATTTATAGAAGTGAGAAATCGTTAGATAGTTTTTGAAGCTGATACTATTCTAATATAAAATTGTCGAAAATACAAGTAGAAAAATATTCTCTTGACGGGACTGTATTATAAAGATATAATAAAAAAGATTCTTGGAAGAGGAAAGGAGGAAACAAAGATGAGTGTAACAAAGGAAATGACAATTGGTGAAGTAATTCAGGTAGACCAAAATATTATTGGTATTTTAATGGCATTTGGAATGCATTGTATTGGTTGTCCATCTGCTCAGGGGGAATCCTTAGAAGAAGCATGTATCGTACATGGACTTCCAGTAGATGATTTAGTAAATAAGATTAATGAATATTTAAGCAACAAGTAAAAGGTTAAAAAAAGCCTCTCTATATGGCAATACTTTTGTTTCTTTCACAAATAAAAGTATTGTCTAACATAGAGAGGTATTTTTTATAGTTCAGATAATGTCTGAATCGCATTATTTTTTAAAATAAGTTTAAAGTGTTCTGTAAAATAAGATAACATAGCATATTCATTTGTCACAGGTGTAGCATATTCTGAAAGAACATTACAAATACGATTAAACTCTTGTGCTGTATGGTCAGATACATATAAAACTAGATAATAGCAATTCTCTGTTTCATCTTTGTATAAATTGCTTTTTCCAGAATAATGAGTAGCAATTTTTTGTGCAAGTATTGTTACAGCATTTAATGTTGGAAAAGAATACACTCTGTAATATTCTGCCATATTTTCTACAGGACTTTCTTCTAGTGGAACTTCGTTTAATTTGTTATCTTCTAAAGCTTTACAGTCTTTTTTTAGAAGTGCACCTAATTGTCCAAAACATTCTAAAATTTCATCTGCCACAGAAGAAGCAATAGAAGAAGTAATATCTTCTTGAGAAGCTTCACGGAAGGAAGAAAAATTAGAGAAGCGAGTGTCTAATTCATCAGGGTCTTCCACTTTGGTTACTATAAGAACAAGGCAATCTCCAGAAACAGGAATAGCTTCTATCATAAGAGGAACATCTTCTGCTTCAAAACCACATTCATAAGATGCCTGCGTCATAAGTTCATGAAATAATTCTTTCGCTTTGTCTGAACCATAAGCAAGTTCACTAATTTTTAAATTGCGGTCGGCAAGGTCCTGTTTACTGAGTGTGCAACGGATTTGGGTTTCACTTATTTTTTCTATTTTCATAAATTATTTTACTTGCCTCCTTTAGAATATAAGTACAAAAAGTATAATTGATATTTTAGGTAAAGTCAATATACGATATGATATTTTCTTGTTTTGTACCTAAAATTTGTAACAGTTTAGTCATATAGCTTGGTTTGACTATTACTAAAAGTTAATTAGAAAGTTTGCAAAGGTGCATAAATAAAGGAAAGTTAAAAAAAATATTCGTCAATTTATACAAAATAGAGTATGATTTTTCTATTTGTGGGAAAGAGAAAAATAATTGAAATTTTTTTAAAGAAAAAGTATAATAAAAACACAAAGTTATCTAAGAAATTTTTCTTAAAAAGAAAGGAAGCTATGTTACAAAAAGAAATATTGGAAAAGTATCATCCGTTGCAATTGCTTCATCAAGGGCTGGGAGGTGATGTTTGGCTAGTAGAACATATTGGACTATCTAGCAAACGAGTGTTAAAAGCAGTTGAAAAATCTCACCCTCAATATGATATATTAGCAAGAGAAGCAAAAGTATTACAACAGTGTCAACATCCTTCTATTCCTATCATATACGATATTTTAGAATTTGATACACAAACTTATATTATCGAGGAATTTATAGAAGGAGAAAATTTAAAACAATATATTTTAAGACAAAATCATCTTTCTGATTCTTTACTTCTTCATTTTTCCATACAATTATGTGAAATATTACAATTTCTTCATCACCCAACAAGAGCTATTTTACACTTAGATTTAAAACCAGACAATATTTTAGTATCGAATCATCAGTTGAAACTGATTGATTTTGGCAGTGCCATATGTCAAAATCAGCAAAAAAAGAGTCTATTTATTTTTGGAACGCCAAAATACTGTGCACCTGAAATGAAAGAAGCAGGTGTTTTAACAGAGAGAACAGATATTTATCTTCTTGGAAGGTGTATGGAGTATATGCTTATGTTTACTCCAAAGATAACAAAAGGATATAGTAAAATTGTAGATAAGTGTTTAAGGAAACAAGAAACGCAATATCTTTCTGTAGAAGAAATAAAGTATGATTTAGAACAATTGCGAGGGAAAAAACGGTTAGAAAAACCAAAAGAGACATGGTATGCTGTTACAGGAGTACTTTCTGAATATGATAGTAGTTTGATTGCTTTACAATTAGCAATTTGTCTCTCTTATGATTATAGAAAATCGGTATTGTATTTGGATTGTACAAAGCATGGTGGTTTGGAAACTTTAGAATCTTTTCCAATAGATAAAAAGAAAAAAACAGATGGCTTTGTGTTTGAACGAGAGGGAATTACAATAGCAAAAAGAGTAGCACCACAAGAAATCAAAGGTTGGAGAGGACGAGGATATGATTATATTGTCTGTGATTTTGGGAGTGAGAGTCCTTTGCATTCGGAATGTTTCTTTTCTAGTTATTTTTTTGTTGGTGCAGTAACAGAATGGACAATAGAACTTTGGAAAACAGCACTTTTTTCTTTTTTGGGAATGCAAAAAATAGTAATTGCATTAACTGGTGGAGATGAAGTACTAGCAAAAGAGGTTTTTGGAGAATTATGTTACATTTGCAAAGTAAATACTTATTTTACATTGTTCAAACAAGAAAAACAGTTTAGTAAACAAGTGAGACGTTTATTAAATTAACAGTAACCTGTTGCAGTTTCAGAAGGAAAGAAAAATCTCGTCACACCTTATCCAATGGAAGAAGCAAAAGGTACAGCAAAAGAAAGAGAGAAGAAACCTTCAGTTGCCAAAAAAGGAGTCAATTCTTCTCTTTTTCTCTTTCCTTTTTGTAGACATCACTCGAAAAATTTGCTATACTTTTCGAAAATGATATGGAATGAGGTAAACTGTATGGAAAAAGCATTAAAGATTAAATTGCTAATGGGTACGATTTTTGTTTGTATTTTTGTTACAGTAGTAGCAATTACATTAGTTCAAAAATATACGCCAAGTGAAACAATGCGTACCTTGGATAATTATTATGATGTAGCTTTGGATGAAGCAGTGGTTTTGTTAGAAAATGAAATTTTTGAGGAGAGAGCATTATTAAAAGATGGTGGTATTTATATGCTTTACTCTACTATACTTGATGTAGTAGATACGACATATTATTTAGATAAAGAAGAACAGTTGCTTAGTTATGCCCTTCCAGATAGCTTAATTCGAGTAGAGGAAGGAAAAGACTATTATTATAAAGGGGAAGAAGTATGTCAAATAGGACATCCGATTTTCTTTCCATTAGAAGATAAATATTATATTTCTTTGGAATTTATATCAAAGTTTTCGAATATGGCATATCAATTTTATGAAAATCCAAATCGTGTTGTAATACAACATCAATGGACGGATTTTTTGTATTATGATACAGTAGCAGAGGAAACACCTATTCGTGTAGAACCAACAATTAAAAGTGATATTTTGCGTTTAGTAACAGCAGGAGAACGATTGTATTACATTGGTGGAACAGGCTCTGGTAGTAGAAGTTTTCTAAAAGTAATGACAGAAGATGGAATTTTTGGATATGTACAAAAGAAATTTCTTGGAGAATCGTATTATTTTGCAAGACAAAGTACATACAAAGAACCTGTTTATACTTATACTGAACTAGAAGAACCTGTTCGTCTTGGTTGGCATCAAGTAACAGTAGAAAAAGCAAATGATAATTTAGAACAAGTAGTACAAAAGGCAAAAGAAATGAATGTGATTTCTCCAACTTGGTATCGTTTAATAGATACCGAAGGTAATATTAGCTCGATAGCAAGTGCTTCTTATGTTCAAAAAGCACATAATATGGGATTGCAAGTTTGGGCGTTAATTGATAATTTTGCTTCTGATGTCAGTACTTATGAAATTTTATCTTCTTCGAAAGTAAGAGAAAATTTGATTGCAAATATGATGAAAGAAGCAAAAGAATATGGGTTTGATGGATGGAACATTGACTTTGAAACGTTGTCTTCTGATACAGGCATTCATTATATTCAATTTTTAAAAGAATTATCCATTCAATGTAGAAAAGAAGGATTAGTGTTATCCGTAGATAATCATGTACCAGCTCCATACAATGAGTTTTATGATTTAGCAACGCAAGGAAAAGTAGTAGATTATGTGATTATTATGGCGTATGATGAGCATTATGGTGGTTCGAAAGTAGCAGGTTCTGTATCTTCGATGAACTTTTTTAAGAAAGCAGTCAATGATACATTAGCAAAAGTGCCAAAAGAGAGAACAGTCATAGGTGTTCCATTTTATGCCAGACTTTGGGCAGAACAAGTCGTAGAGGGAGAAGTAAAAGTATCTTCCGAAGCTTTGTCCATGAATGGAGCGAAAAATACATTGCAAAGTCGTGATGTGATAGCAGAATGGAAGGAAGAAACAGGTCAAAATTATGCACAATATGAAGAAGACGGAATTACTTATAAAATTTGGTTAGAAGATGAAGCTTCGATGCAACAGAGATTGGAAGTAATTTCTAGTGCAGAAGTAGCAGGGGTTGCGGCATGGAAACTTGGATTTGAAAACGAAGAAATTTGGCCAATGATAAAAGAATATATAAAATAGATTTGCTAATATTATGTAATAATAAACCATTAGTATAACATAAAATAAAATAATTGAATTTTTATAGCTACTCTAGTAGGATGATGGAAGCTAGAAAGGGTTTATTTGAAAAGAAAAGCCATTACTGTATTTGTATTAGTTGGGATTTTATTATTTGGTGGAGCTTATGTAAAACGAATAACTCAACAACAAGCATTGTATACGATGGGAACTACGACATCGGTTGTAGTAATTGATGCAGGGCACGGTGGTGCAGACCCAGGAAAAGTGGGAGTGAATCAGGCGTTAGAAAAAGAGATTAATTTAAGTATTGCGATGCGATTAAAAGATTTGTTAGAACAAAATAATATTACAGTAGTGATGACAAGAGAAGAAGATAAAGATTTAGCTTCAGAAAGTGCAAAAAGTCGAAAGAATGAGGATTTACGGGCTAGAGTACAGTTAATTGAAAGTACAGCACCAATTGCTGTAGTAAGTATTCATCAGAATAGTTATCCAGAAGAAGAAGTAGATGGAGCACAAGTGTTTTATTATTCTGGTTCGGAAGATGGAAAATTATTAGGCACTATCATACAAGAACAGTTGAAAGCAGAAATAGAAGATGGTAATCATCGGATAGCAAAGGCAAATAAAGACTATTATATATTAAAGCGTTCTAGTAGTCCAACGGTAATTGTGGAATGTGGTTTTTTGTCAAATTATAAAGAAGCAGAATTATTAGTAACAGAGGAATATCAAGAAAAGTTAGCATTTGCAATACATCTAGGAATCTTGCAGTATATTAAAACAAAAGAAATGGCAAATTAAACTGTGTATATAAAAATTTATATAAAAGAAAAAAGAAATAGTTGAATTTTTGTTGGAATGGTGGTAAATAAATAAAAGGAGTTGTTGGAAAATAAAATAATTTTCTACTTCTCTTAGAATAGCTAAAAGAAATTAAGGATAGAAAAAATGGAAACTAAAGTAATCAAAATAGATAGAAAAAATTTAGAAAAAACTTTAATAGAAGAAGCCGGTAAACTTTTAGCAAGTGGTGCTTTGGTAGCGTTTCCAACAGAAACTGTATATGGTCTTGGTGGAGATGGACTAAAAGAAGATGTGGCAGAAAAAATTTATAAGGCGAAAGGAAGACCTTCGGATAATCCACTTATTTTGCATATTTCTGATTTATCTGCATTAAAAGTATTAGCAGTAGATATTCCAGAATTAGCCTATCGTTTGGCAGAAAAGTTTTGGCCAGGACCATTAACGATGATTTTAAAAAAGAGTACTATTGTACCTTATGCAGTGACAGGTGGATTAGAAACAGTAGCTATTCGTATGCCATCAGATGAAATTGCAAGAGAAATTATTAAAGCTTCGGGTACTTATATTGCTGCTCCAAGTGCAAATTCCTCTACGAGACCAAGTCCAACGAAAGCAGAACATGTGATAGAAGATTTATTTGGGAAAGTAGATATGATAGTAGATGGTGGGGCTTCGGATATTGGATTAGAATCTTCAATTATTGACTTATCTGGTGATATTCCAGTGATTTTGCGTCCTGGTTTTATTACAAAGGAAGATTTTGAGGAAATTGTAGCTAAAGTAGAGTATGATAAAGCCGTACTGGCAAAAAAGGTGCAAGAATCAATAGTGGCAAAAGCTCCGGGAATGAAGTATAAGCATTATGCTCCCAAAGGACAGATAACGATTGTAGAGGGAACAAAAGAAAACGTAGTAAATACTATCAATGGGTTAGTGGTAGAATCAGAACAAAAGGGGCTTCGTACTGCAGTGCTTTGTACCGAAGAAACAAAAGAAAAGTATGAATGTAAGCATATTTATTCACTTGGTTCTGTAAAACAAGAAAAAGAAATGGGAGCTCGTTTGTTTGATGTATTGCGTTCTTTTGATAGAGATGGAATGCAAGTTATTTATTCGGAAAGCTTTGACCAAACAAAATTAGCAGGAGCGATTATGAATCGCTTACGAAAGGCAGCAGGATATCAGACGATAACTTGTGAATAATAGATAATTGTAATGCATTTAGATTTTTTATAATTAAGAGGAATTATAAGAAAACTATAAAAATACAAAATGTTAAGGAGTATGAAATTATGATAGCTTTAGGATGTGACCATGGTGGTTATGATTTAATGCAAGAAGTAATTGCTCATTTAGAAAAAAGAGGACTGGAGTATAAAAACTTTGGTACTTATACAAAAAATTCTTGTGATTATCCAGAGTTTGCTCATGCAGTAGCTCATTCTATCGTAAATGGAGAATGTGAAAAAGGAATTTTAATTTGTGGTACAGGAATTGGTATTTCCATTGCAGCAAATAAAGTAGAAGGTATTCGTTGTGCATTATGCCACGACTGCTTTAGTGCAAAAGCAACAAGAGAGCATAATAATTCTAATATACTTGCAATGGGTGGAAGAATTATCGGACCAGGACATGCATTAGATGTAGTAGATTTATTTTTAGATACTCCATTTTCTAATGATGAAAGACATATTAGACGTATTGAAAAGATAGAAGAAAAATAATAGTATTTTAAGGTATTTATAGAACACAAATTGCTCTATAAATACCTTTTTCTTTTAAATATATTTCATAATACAATGGGTTAATTCCTCTAATTTTCCTTGATAGATGTAATTTAATAAATTATTTGTAATACGAAGTGCTTGCACTAATAACTCTTTTGACATTAAGCCTTGTTCTACTGCATCTGCAGCTTCATCTAAATCTACCACTTTCACTTCTCCATTAGGATAGATAATGACATCAATCAATAAGTCAGAAAGGGTAATTTCATTTCCATTTGAGGATTCTGAAATAATATCACAATACCAACGAGTAAAAGAACCATTCATGGCAAAGTGTCGGCTGATTTTAAATCCTTCTTTTCGGTAAAAAGCAGAAATGCCTGTGGCGAAATCTGGTCTTGGATTAAAACACTCCCAAGAAGTAATAATTAAATTTTCATCAAAATATAGAATCTTATCATCGTTTAATGGCTTTGTTTCTGCTGGAATAAAGCGTCTTCGATATAATTTGATATCAGAGTACATAGGTAATTCTCCTTCCTTTTTATGTAAAATAATACTAGGGTAAAAAATGGATATTCATAAGTTGCTTTCTTATTTTTCTAACTATAAACTATTGTCAAGTTTATAGTTAGAATATTTCTAGTATTATATCACATTTGAAAGAAAATTCCACTACTTTTTCCAAGTTGCAGGGTGAAAAAGTAATATCATTGGGAAAATTTCTAATCTTCCTGCAAGCATATCAAACATAAGAACATATTTAGAAAAATCGGAAAACTCTGAAAAGTTTCCAGTAGGACCTACCATATTTAGACCGGGACCAATATTATTTAAGGTAGCAATAACAGCAGTAAAGTTTGTAGTAGTATCAAATCCATCAAAAGAAATCAATAAAAAGGAAGTAAAAAGTACAATAATATAAGTCATTAAAAGTACATTACAAGAATGAGCTGTACTATGAGGCAATTCTTTTCCTTCCATTTTAATAACATGAACTTTACGAGGGTGAATTTGTTGCATTAATTCTTTTGTTACTTGTTTTAAATAAATCATAATACGAGATATTTTGATACCACCACCTGTGGAACCAGCACAAGCACCAATAAACATTAAACATACCATAAGATTTCTAGAAAATTCTGGCCAAAGGTTAAAGTCTGTGGTAGCATATCCTGTAGTTGTCATAATGGAAGAAACTTGAAAAGTAACATGGAGTAAACTATCTAATACACCATATCCATTATAAATTAAGTTTGCCATTAAAAGAATAACAACACCCATATAAATTCCTACATACCAACGTACTTCTTCCATCTTAAATGCATCCTTTACTTTTCGTATTAAAATGTAATAATAAAAAGTAAAGTTAACACCAAATAAAAACATGAAAATAGTAATTACTGTTTGTAAATAAGGAGAATAACTAGCAATACTATCATTTTTAATACCAAATCCACCAGTACCAGCAGTACCAAATGCATGACAGAGAGAGTCAAAAATTGGCATACCACCTAAAATTAATAAAACAATTTCTATAATTGTCATGACTAAGTAAATAGCATATAGTATAAATGCTGTATGTTGCATTCTTGGTACAAGTTTTCCAACGGATGGACCAGGGGATTCTGCTTTTAATAGATTCATTGTAGAACCTCCTGTCATTGGTAAGATAGCAAGAATAAATACTAATACTCCCATACCACCAATCCAATGACTAAAACTACGGAAAAAGAGGTTAGCATGAGAAAGAGCTTCTACATTCGTTAAAATGCTAGAACCTGTTGTTGTATAGCCAGAAATAATTTCAAATAAAGCATCCGTAAAAGAAGGAATATCTCCATTAAATACAAAAGGGAGAGCCCCTGTGATACTTAGTACAATCCAACTTAAAGCAACAGCAACAAATCCTTCTCTAGCATAAAAAGTAGAGTTTTTTGCTTTACAGCGTCGGAATAGAAATCCAACAATAGTACAAAGAATACTAAAAGTAAAATAAATAAGAGCATCATGGTATTCTTTATAAACGATACCAACTAGGCAAGGTGGTAACATAAAAACACCTTGTAAACTAAGTACCCAGCCAAGAATATTGATAATAATTAAATAATTCATAAATGTTCCTCTTTGTTAAAAAGTTGTCTTAATTGTCATCTTTTAAGATATCAGAAATATCTTTTAGACCTTTGTTTGTTGTTACAACAATGACAGTATCATCTAATTCTATTGTATCTTTACCAGAAGGAGTAATAATTTTTCGTTTACGAACAATACAACAAATCAATAAATTTTTCTTTAATGCTAAATGTTGTAGTGGAATACCAATGAAAGTACAATTTTCACGAATGTGAAATTCAAGTGCTTCTACTTGGTCGTCCATTAAGCGATATAATGCTTCTACATTACTTCCATACGAATTGATTTGGGAACGAATATATTGTAAAATATGTTCAGTTGTTGTATTACGAGCAGAAATAATACTTCCAATTGGCAACTCTTCAATGATTTCATCATGTGCCATACGACTTATTTTTGTGATTTTTTTACATTTCGGTGCAACTTTATTTGCAAATAACGATAAGAAAATATTAGTTTCATCTGAAGTAGTTAAAGAAACAAAAGCATCCATTTGTGGAAGTCGTTCTTCTAATAAGTTTTCGTGTACGGTAGCATCGGCGTTAATAATTTGTGCTTTAGGAAGTGCTAAACTTAAAAAGTTACTACGACTTCTATCTTTTTCTATCATTCGTACATCAATTCCGGATTTTGCAAGTAGTTGTGCTAAATAATAAGCTGTTGTACCACCACCTGCAATCATAACATTTTTTATTTCTTTAACAGAAGACATTTGAAAAGCACGACAAAAACTGGCAATTTTAGATTTTGGCATAATAACAGAAATATTATCTCCAGAATGTAATATCGTATTACCAGATGGAATAATAATTTCATGCTTTCGTTCAATAATACAAATTAAAACATTATGATTAAATTTCTTAGAAAATTCCAATACTTTTATATTATCAAGAGGAGAATCTTTTGGAATAGCAAATTTTAATAAATCAACTCTGCCTTTTGCAAAGGAATCAATTTCTAGTGCGTCAGGAATTTGAATCAAACGAGAAATTTCCACAGCTGCAAAATATTCAGGATTGATAATTAAAGATACGCCCATAGCACTTTTTAAATATTCTAATTCAGAGAAATATTCTGGATTTCGAACACGAGCAATAGTTCGGCAATTGTTTCCAACTTTTTTTGCGATAAGGCAACTAATTAAGTTAATTTCATCTTCGTTGGTAACAGCAATTAAAAGGTCAGCAGTTTCAATACCAGCCTCTTGTTGTGCTAAAAAGCTTGCGCCATTTCCTACTAAAGCTTGAATGTCTAATGTGTTAATAGCAGGTTGAATACGTTCGGCATCTTTATCAATTAAAGTAATATCATGACCTTCCTCATTAAGCTGACGGCAGAGAGCATAGCCTACTTTTCCACAACCAACAATAATAATTTTCATATTTTTTAATAAATCCTTTCTTGTTTTAATGAAGAAGAATAGAAAAGCATTCTTCAATTTTTCGCCAACAGTTTAACACGAATTGGTAGGAATGTCACTAAAAAGATAAAAAAACTTCTATATTTTATCTATCTTTTAACTAGAAAGTATGGTAAAATATCTATTAGTAGCAAAAAAATTGTCATAATTGCAAGGAGTTTCGTATGGGGAAAAAGAGTAAAATTGTTCGGAGTTTTATGATGATATCACAAATTGGAATTTCGATGCTTGTACCGATATTTTTATGTCTTTTTTTGGGAATATTTTTAAATGAGAAATTTTCTAGTATATATTTTGTTCCTATTTTTTTATTTTTAGGAATTGGAGCTTCCTTTCGAAATGTATATTATTTGACAAAAAGCTTTTATGCAAAAGATAAGAAGAAAGAAGATGAAGAACTTGCTTATATTGAAAATTTAAAAAAAGCAGGAGAAAGAAATCGAGAACGACGGGAACAGAGGGAAAAATAGTATGTCAGAGGAAAAACAGACATTATATGAATTAATAGTAGGTACTTTTTTTTGCGTACTTCTTTTTATGCTTGGAAATTTATTAGTAGAAAATCATTTTTCCTATACAGTAGGACTTATATTTGGAGGAGTTGTTTCCGTTGGAATGAGTATTCATATGTATAATTCTTTGCAAAAGGCAGTGCTTTATGATAAGGAAAATGCACAGAAAAAAATACAAATAGGTTCGCTCATTCGTATGGTATTTATGCTAATAGGTTTAGTACTAGCTGTTATTTTGCCACAATATATTTCTTTTATTGGTGTGGCACTTGGTATTTTAAGTTTGAAGTTTTCGGCTTATTTACAGCCGTTAACCCATAAAGTTCTTAAAAAAATAAGAAACAAAGGAAGGTGAGAAAGTGGGACCAGGAAGCGTCTTTCGGACAGTAGTACTTGCTGCATCGGATAGTGAAGTTACATTTGGTGTAGA
>CALASV010000375.1 GCA_937888895.1 uncultured Clostridia bacterium
AACAAATTTGAATGTGAATACAGAGCGACTCGTCGAGAGGAATTAACGAAACTTTTTACCGCCAATGGTTGCAAAGAAGTAATTTGGTTGTTTCCCGAAGAAACAGGATTTTACCAACCCATCATTGTTGCAAGGAAGTAAACAAATTCCAAAAGAAACTGTTTTAAGATTTTGTGATTATGCAAAAGGACTTCATATAAGAATGCACGAATGTACTATGAGAACAAAATTGTTAAAAGAACGAGGAATTACTTTGTTAGAACATTCTTATTATGTAGATATGCAGTATATTTTGTATCCGATTCCTTGGATTAAAACATTTTGTATGTTAGATTTATCAATTTATTGTTATCGACTTGGAGAAAAAGAACAAAGTGTATCTATTCAAAATATGAAAAAAAATAGAAAACAACATAGAATGGTATTGCAATGGTTGGTGGATTTTTATAAAGAACGAGAACAACAAGGAGATAGTGAAGAAGTTTTACAATATTTAGCAACAGGGATTGCAAAAATGCAGGCAGATGAAGTGCAAATATTGTTGAGTTTACCAATAGGAAAGAAAGTTAAAAAAGAATTGGTACAAATAGAACAGTATTTGAAAGAGGAATGTGAAAGAGCATATTTAGCAAATCATAAGAAAAGTATATGGTTACTTCGGGGGAGTAGATATTGGCTTTATGTTGTGGGGGCAATTGCCTTTCGCATAATGAAGGGATAGAAGTTTTTTATGATGGGATATAAAGAGATTGAGAAGTCTAACTTTACTTGGTATCTTTTCGGACACGCTCTCGCTCGTGGCGAAACGGAGCAGTACTAGGCTCGAAAAGACCTCGCCAAGGACTGCCGTTTCTTAACGGTCCTTTCAAGATACCAAGTAAAGTTAAGACTTCTGCCATAGGTTTTGAATAACAATAGATGTTAGAAAGGAAATAGTATGATATTACAAAATTTGATTTTTTTAGAAAAAGATAGAGAAGAAATAAGAGAATTGTATTATCATACAAATTCCAAAATAGAAATGAAAGAAGACAGTATTATTATTCCTAGTAGAATAGAGATAAATTTTGATACTTATTTCAATTTATTTTCAGGGAAAAGTTGGTTGGAGTATACAACAGTTACTCATTGCATATTTCAAGTGAGATTGCAAGGTAAGGGAATTTTATTTTTAAAAAAGGAAGATGGCTCTATTGTAGAAGAAAGAAAGTTTCAGATTGAGGAAAATTCATTTATAGAAGAAATAGAATTGGTACTGAAACAAATAGAACCTGTTTGTTATTATTTGGAAATTTATACTGAAGAAATAGTAAGATTATATTCTGCTGAAGTAATAACAAATGCAATAGGAAAGGAAGTTCATCTTGCTTTAGTAACTTGTACTTACGATAGAAAAGAAGAATTGATTCAAAATTTAGAAGTATTGAGGAAAAATAATAGAGATTTTGTAGAAGAAGTTATTTTAGATAAGATTTATGTCATAGATAATGCTAGAACCTTGCGTTCAGAAGAAATAGAAAGTGACAATATTGTTTTAATACCGAATCAGAATACTGGTGGTGCAGGTGGATTTACAAGGGGATTGAAGGAAGCTATAAAACAGAAAGAAATTACTCATATTATTTTGATGGATGATGATGTTGAGATAGAGTTTGAAGCAATGGTTCGAACAAAAAGTATTTTGCAGTATGTAAGAAAAGAGTATGAAAATAATTTTATTGGTGGGGCAATGGTTCGGAAGGATGTTCCATATCAATTACATGCGGTAGGAGAAGATTGGAATGCAGGAAGTATTATTAATCCATATAAAAATATAGATATGAGAAAATTTGAAACAGTGCAAAAGATAATACAACCATGGGATAAAACTTCCAAACAGATTTATGCAGGTTGGTGGTATTGTTGTATTCCCAAAAGTCATGTAGAGAATAAAGGATATCCGATGCCATTTTTCTTGCATGTAGATGATGTAGAGTATGGATTAAGGAATGGAACAATACCTATTTATTTGAATGGAATTGCAGTATGGCATGAAGCATTTGAAAATAAACGAAGTTCAGTAATGGAATATTATGATGTTAGAAATCGTTTAATAACGAATTGTATTTATTTGGAACACAAAAAACGATGGAATGCTAGTTGGATTTTATTAGAAAGATTTGCTTCTAATGTGTTGCGATATCGTTATAAAGATATGGAGTTAGTATTACTGGCAACAGAAGACTTTTTAAAAGGTCCAGAATGGTTAACAACGTTAGATAGTGAAAAATATCATAAAAAGTTATCAATATATGGGTATCAAATGAAACCAATCAAAACAGTAAAAGTAGCTAGTTCAAATAAGAGGAAAAATAAATTGGCAGTTATGATACGATATTTTTTTCCAGCTTATCAGAAAGCAGTGTTACCAGTTGGTGCTTTGATTGGAGAATATGCAGGAAAAAAAGAAATTTTATTAGTAGATATAAAAGAACAAAAAGGAATCAAAGTTTATAAATCTTGGAAAGAAACTTTTTATTATGCAAAAAAGTTAATAAAAGAAATGATAGTGCTTGTAGTTCGTTATAAAACAGTAGAACAAGCATGGTTAAAAGAAATGAAAAAAAGTAAGGAATAAAGAAAAATAATGAAAGTATGGGTAAAAAGAGTAAAAGGATTTGCACATTATAAAGATTTATTAAAACATTTAGTAATGAGAGATATTAAGTTGAAATATCGAAGAAGTGTGCTTGGGTATTTGTGGAGTGTGTTAGACCCTTTGTTGTCTATGGTTGTTATGACGATTGTGTTTTCTAGTATGTTTGAAGAAAATATTGAAAATTTTCCAGTATATTTATTTGCAGGTCAATTATTGTTTAATTTTATGCGAAATGCTACTTCACAAGCAATGCATTCTATTAATGTGAATGGTTCGTTAATAAAGAAAACATATGTTCCGAAATATATTTTTACATTTTCAAAGTTAATTAGTGCATTAGTAGATTTATTATTTAATATGGTGGCATTAATCTTAATTATGTTAGTAACGGGGTCAAAATTTAGTTGGTATAATCTTTTATTTCCATTTATTTTATTACAACTATTTGTATTTTGTCTTGGATTAGGATTATTTTTAGCACAAGCAAATGTGTTTTTTAAAGATGTACAGCATATATATAATGCATTAATGATGGCATGGATGTATTTAACACCAATTTTTTATCCAATGGAATCATTACCAGAGGTAGTAAGGTGGGCAATCGAACATTGTAATCCAATGTATTATTACATTAAACAATTTAGAGATATTTTATATACTGGGATTATGCCACAAGTAGAATATATGATTGTTGGCTGTGTGGCAGCAGTAGTTATGTTAATCATTGGAACAGGGATGTTCTTGAAAAATCAAGATAAATTTATTTTATACATTTAGGAGGCACAGATGAGCGAACAAGTAGTAATTGATGTCAATGATTTAACTATCCGTTTTAATCTGGCAAATCAAAAAGTGGATAATTTAAAAGAATATGTCATTCGTATGATAAAAAAAGAATTGATGTTTCAAGAATTTTTGGCATTAAAAAATGTAAGTTTTCAAGTGAAACAAGGAGAAGCGTGGGCAATTATTGGAACAAATGGTTCTGGAAAATCTACTTTACTAAAAGCAGTAAGTGGTATTTTAAAACCTTATAAGGGAAAAGTGACAGTAAATGGAACAATAGCTCCATTAATTGAACTTGGAGCAGGTTTTGACCAAGAGTTAACAGCGAGAGAAAACATCTATTTGAATGGTTGTGTATTAGGTCATACAGAAAAATATATGAAAGAACATTTTGATGAAATCGTAGAATTTGCAGAATTACAAGATTTTTTAGATTCTCCTATTAAAAATTATTCTTCAGGTATGAAGGCGAGATTAGGGTTTTCCGTAGCAACTATGGTAAGACCAGAAATACTAATAGTAGATGAAATTTTAGCAGTAGGGGATGTTGCATTCAAAGCAAAATGTGAAAAACGAATGAATGAAATGTTAGTAGGTGGAACAACACTTTTGTATGTTTCTCATTCTATGGATACAGTAAAAAAACTTTGTGACCATGCCATATGGTTAAATAAAGGTGAGATGAAAATGATAGGAGAAGCAAAGGAAGTTTGTGAAGCATATTTAACAGAAATGAAGTAAGTTAGTAATAAATAATATTATTATATATAAAAAAATTGCTTAAGAAAAGAGGAAAGAAATGAAGTTACAAAATATTATATATCCATCAACAAAAAATTGTACAGAAGAAACACTTTATTTTAGAAGAATTGGGGGAGTTTATTACTCTTTTGCTGATGAGCATATTACTATGCATAGAGAGGCCCAATTATTTTTTGATACTTATTTTAATAGTTTTTCAGCTGGGAAATGGTATAAATATACAAATGTAGGTGAGATTAAACTTAATTTAAAACTCAAAGGAAAAGTTCGAGTTTCTCTTTTTTATAAAGAAAAACAAGCAACTCAAATTTGTACTAAGATGATAGAAGAATTTTATTGTGATACAGAAGGTGAAATAAAAGAAATAGAATGTGCTTTTGATACAGAATATACACAAGGAATGTATGCATTTAGCCTTTTAGCAATGGAAGATAATGTAGAGTTTCATAGTGGATTTTATTATACAGAAGTTCCTAAAAAATTGGAACAGATGGTATGTTTAGGAATTGTTATTTGTACATTTAAACGAGAAAAGTATGTATATAAAAATATGAAGATGTTATGTGAAGCATTTTTAGAGAATAAGGATTCTGAATTGTATAAAAATTTAGAAGTAATTATTTCGGATAATGCACAATCACTTGATAGGACGAAGCTTTCCAATAATAAAATTCATGTATTTAAAAATAAAAATGTAGGTGGTTCTGGTGGGTTTACAAGAGGTTTAATTGAAACAATGAAATTATCAAAAAAAATACCAATTACTCATGTATTGTTAATGGATGATGATGTAGTAATACAACCAGAGTCTATTTATCGAACATTTACATTATTAAAGTTATTAAAGGAAGAATATAAAGATACTTATATTGGTGGGGCAATGTTGCGTACAGACCTTCAATGGTTTCAAACGGAAGCAGGTGGTATTTGGAATGCAGGAAGATTAATTAGTCATAAATGTGGTTTGGATTTAAGGACATTAGATGCTTGTCTTTATAATGAAACAGAAGAGAAATGTGAATTTAATGCATGGTGGTATTGTACAATTCCAATGGAGTTTGTAAGAGAAGATAATCTTCCACTTCCTATTTTTATTCGTGGTGATGATGTGGAGTATGGTCTTAGAAATATGAAACATTTAATTTTAATGAATGGCATTTGTGTTTGGCATGAACCATTTGAGTTTAAGTATAGTTCTTCCATGTATTATTATATTTTCCGTAATCGTTTAATTGATAATGCAGTACGAGGATTGAAGTATACAGAAAAAGAATTTTTAAAAGAATTTTCTTCTCAATATATTCATGAGATTTTCTTACTTCGATATAAAAATGCTAGGCTATTGTTGGAAGGTGCAAAAGACTTTTTAAAAGGAATTGATTGGATAAAAGAGCAAGATGGAGAAGCATTGAATAAGGAAATTATGAGTAAAGGATATAAGCTTCAATATGTAGACGAACTTCCAGTATCTTTTACATATCCAGAGTATGAACAAACATTAAGGTTTTGTGATAGTAAAAAGCAACAAAGAAAGAGAAGACTAACTTTAAATGGTTTTTTGTGTAAAGCAGAAAAAATAGCTATTGTACCTGTAAATGGAACATGTATTGCACATTTTTATAAAGTTGGTACAGCATTAAATTATGATTTAAGCAGTAAAAAAGGATTTGTAACTTATCGTGATAGAAAAGAAATGATTCAGTTGTGGAAAGAGTATATAAAATTTTCTAGTGAAGTAAAGAAAAACTATAAAAAAGTAGTGGCTGAATATGAAAGCAGAAAAGAGGAAATTACAAATTTACAGTTTTGGAATGAATATTTGAATCTTAAATAAGAAGGTAGAGGATAATTTCTATGAAGAAAAAAATTAGGTTAGCAGAAAAAAAATATTGCTCTGGTTGTGCAAGTTGTATGAATATATGTCCAACAGGTGCAATAGAAATGCGAACTGATAAAGAAGGTTTTTTATATCCAAGAATATTAGAGGATAAATGTATTAGTTGTAAAAAATGTCAATTATCCTGTCCAGTATTAAAATCAGAGTTAGCAAATGATTTAAAAAAATCATTGTGTTATGCAGTTTGGGCTGTAGATGAAGTGAGAGATATTAGTTCAAGTGGTGGAATGTTTACTTTATTGGCAGAGCAAGTTTTGAATCATGGTGGAAGTGTATATGGTGCAGCATTTGATTTAGATTGGAATGTATTTCATAAGAGGATAGATAATTTAGAAGATTTGTCAGAATTAAGAGGTTCTAAATATGTGCAAAGTTCTATTGGATATGCGTATCAACAGGTAAAGGAAGATATTGAAAATGGTAAAGAGGTATTATTTTCTGGAACACCTTGTCAAGTAGCAGGATTGTATAAATATCTTGGAAATAAAAGAGAAAAATTACTTACTGTAGATTTGTTGTGTCATGGAGTACCATCATCAAAGGTATTTAAGAAATATTTAAATGAATATTTTGGGAATAAAGAAATAGCAGATATTAAATTTCGTAATAAAACAAAATTTAAGTGGTCATCTTCTATGCATATTCAATTTGCTGATGGTAGCTGTTATGATGAATCTTGTGGAAATGATACTTTTTATAAAAGTTTTTTACCATGCTTAGCACTTAGACCATCTTGTGAAAATTGTAGCTGGAGTGCTAATACAAGAGTTGGGGATATTACTATAGGAGATTTTTGGGGAATTGACCAATATAATAAAGAGTATGATGATACTAAGGGTACATCAGCAGTTTTAGTAAATACAGCATTAGGAGAAAAGTACTTTGACAATGCAAAAAAAAGAATGACATTAGTAAAAGAAATTCCAATAGAAAAATTACTATCAGGTAATCCTACTTTATTAAGACCATTTCCAGCACATATAGGTAGAAAACATTTTTTTAATGATATAGATGTACTTCCTATAGATAAACTTGTAAATCATGCATTACATCATAAGTATGATGTAGGAATTGTAGGATTGTGGTATGGATTAAATTATGGTTCCATTTTAACTTATTATGCATTGTATAAAGTGGTGAATCAATTAGGATATGATGCAATTTTTATGAATAAACCAGATTGTTTATGGAATGAAAAGTATAATGAACCTAAGTCTATAGCAGTAAAATTTATTCGTTCTAAATGTAATGTGACAGGCAAAAAGGTATCAAAAGAAGATTGGTATAGTTTAAATAATAACTGTGATACATTTATGGTCGGTTCAGATGTCATTTGGAATTATGAAATTTGTGGAAAAGAAAGTGGACAATTCTTTTTCTTAGATTTTGTGAATAATGGTAAGAAAAAAATTGCCTATGCTTCTTCATTTGGAAGTGGATATCATGCACCTGAAGATGTTAGGAGAAAAACAGGATATTATTTGCGAAAATTTGATGCAGTTTCTGTTAGAGAAACGGAAGCACAAGAATTATGTATGAATAAATTTGGTGTGAAAGCAGATAAAGTGTTAGATGCAGTATTTTTATGCGATATACAAGAATTTATAGATATTGCTAATCAATCTAAAGTGCAGGAAAAATCAGAATTTATTGCAAGTTATATTTTAGGAGCAGAGAAAAGTAAAAGTGAATTAATTAAAAAGATAGCTTCTTTTTTTGGAATTCCATATAAAGTATTTGTTGACCCAAATGAACCACAAGAGGGGGAACGCTTATTAGAAATGGATTCTGTAAAATCTATAGAAGTTGAAGATTGGTTGTATTATATAAAAAATTGTAGGTTTTTTATAGCAGATTCATTTCATGGAGTATGTTTTTCAATTATTTTTAAAGTACCTTTTGTTTGCTATATTCGGAGAGATGAACCTTCAAAATGTAGATTTATAAATCTTTTACAATTATGTGGATTGGAAAAGCGACTTATTTATACAGATGAAGAAATACATAATAGATTAGAGGAGATTACTTCAGATATTGATTATGATGAAGTTTATCAAAAGTTACAACCATATGTAGACTATTCTAAGGCATGGTTACAGAAAGTTTTAGAAAAGAATAAAGAAGATTATTATGATTTTGAAGAAAAAGTAGAAGAAGTTTTCTTAAATTTTATTGGTGAGATAGACTTGTTAAAGAAGCGTTTAGAAAGGGTAGAAGTAGAAAATCAAAGTTTAAGAAGAAAAATTCTTATATTGTCTCAAGAGTATGACCCGTATTTTGCAACTATTACTGATATTACTGAATACTTAAATAGGGTGATAGCTAGAAAACATGATGTAATAGTAGCTATTGCTATTAGAGATACGGCAGGTTTTTTTGTAGATGATGAAATTTACGAGAAGATGCGACAAATAGGATTTATTAATGATTTGCGTGATAAGCATTGGTATGGATATGTTGGATTAAGTGGTAATAAATATATTGGAGAAAAATTAGAAAAATGTGGTGTAGCAGAATATCAAGATATAATAAAAAATAAAAATATTCAGTTAATTAGTAAATCTTATATGAATGGAGATATTGCACAAATTATTATTGATGGAGTAGATTATGCCATAAATAAAAGAGGATTAAATATTGTATTGTTGTCAAAGCGAGATTTAAAAGTGATTGATTCTGTTTGTTTTGATACCCATACGAGAGAAAAAATATGTTATAGGCAGGAATAAAGATGCAAAAAAATTTTTTAATATTACTAAAGAGATATAAAGAACAAGTATTATATTTAATTTTTGGAATATTGACTACTTTAGTCAATTGGCTCACTTATTCTTTAGTAATGATAATGTTTCATGAAAGATTAGAAGTGGCTAATATTATGGCTTGGGTAGTAGCAATTTTGTTTGCTTATATTACAAATAGTAAATTTGTATTTGAAAGTAATAAGAATAATGTTAAAGAAAAGATAAAAGAATTTGTAATGTTCTTAGGAAGTAGAATTGCTACAGGAATTATAGAAATTGTAGGCGTTCCAATATTATATTATATAGGTATTAAACAAAGTATTTTAGGTGTAGATGGATTTGTGGCAAAAATAGTGATTAGTATAATTGTTATTATATTAAATTACATTTTTAGTAAATTATTGGTATTTAATAATAAAAATAAAAAAGTACACTAAGAAAGGAATAGAAAGATGGAAAAATTATATATTGTTATTCCTGCATATAATGAGGAAGAAACTATAGAATCGGTTATTAATGATTGGTATCCTATTGTAGAAAAATATAATGGAAATGGAGAATCAAGATTAGTAATTGTTGATGATGGAAGTAAAGATAATACATATAAAATTATGCAAGAATATGCTAAAAATCGACCATTATTTAAACCAATGACTAAGAAGAATGCAGGACATGGTGCAACTGTTTTATTTGCGTATAATTATGCATTACAAGAGGGTGCAGATTATATTTTTCAGACAGATTCTGATGGACAAACATTACCAGAAGAATTTCATCAGTTTTGGAATATGAGAAAAAAATATGATATGGTAATTGGTCATCGAAATAAGAGAGAAGATGGATTTTCAAGAATTTTTGTAACAAAAATGTTAAAATTGGTATTAAAATTATGTTTTGGAGTAACTGTAACAGATGCAAATACGCCTTTTAGACTTATGAAAGGTAATATTCTTGCTGAAAATATAAAATTAGTTCCAGAAAATTTTAATTTGTCCAATGTTATTATTTCTGTAATATATGCAAAGAAAAAACTGCCAGTAAAATATATTCCAATTACATTTAGACCAAGACAGGGTGGTATTAATTCTATAAACATGAAGAAGATAATTAAAATTGGAAAACAGGCAGTAAAAGATTTTAGAAAAATTCAAAAAGTATTAAAAAAGAGTATATAATGAATAAGAAGATAGTATATAAAGGGGATTAAAAGTGAAAAAGATAGAGATTAATTTAGAGAAAATAATAAATATAATAATCTTGGGAATATTAGCGTTATTTTTCACTATGCAAAATGTAAATTTTCCGTGTAGTCAAAATTATACATATTCTGATTCTTCTGTATATCAGTATATTGGGAAATTGATAACGGAGGGGGAAATGCCTTATTTGGATGCATTTGACCATAAAGGACCTATTCTTTATTGTATTAATGCTATAGGATATTTGATTAATAAAGATTGGGGAATATGGTTTATTGACTTTGTAGTAATGTTTTTCATTCTTTATTTTTCATGGAAAATAATAAAACAATTTTTGAATGATAAATTAGCAATTTTTATAGTTAGTGTTATCATGAGTGGTATAACATGGAGTTACTGGATTGGAAATACACCAGAGTTTTATTCTTTGTTATTTTTAACAATTATTATAGACCGTTTGATGAAATTTTTTTTAGATAAGGAAGTAACAAAGATAGATATTAGTTTAGTTGGCGTTCTTACAAGCAGTATTTTTTTAATAAAACCTAATCTTATTATTCCTATTGTTGTAATTTGTTGTTTTATTATTTTTTATAGTTTATGTGAAAAAAATTATACTTTTGTATGGAGATGTATAGGATATTTTTGCATAGGTTTTTTTGGAGTATTACTTATTGTTGTAGCGTGGTTATTACAAGGCAATGCATTTGAGGCTTTTATTGATAATTATTTTTTATTTAATATAAGTTATGCTGATTCTGATAGTACAGGATTAAAAATAATAGAAGCACTGATATTTTTTTCTTCACAAAAAATTGTTTTTGCAGCAATAGCAGGATTAGGATTATGTTTTTATAGAATAAAAGCAATATTAAAATATAAAAAACTTATCCTTGTTATGTTTTGTAGTGCGATAGTATCATTGTTACTCATCATTATGCCGGGACGGTCTTATGTACAATATTTTCTAATTTTATATCCATATTTATTATTTTTTGTGGCTATGGGCTTAAAAACTTTACAAACCAAAAGTGTGGGAATTGGGATTTGTTTATTGACAATGTTTATATTTGTATTAGTACCAAATATGGAAACTACATTTTCAAAACAAAAATCATATTTAAGTGTAAGTTCTGTGAGAAAAGAAGTATTGGAGTATGTTATTAAAAATACAGAAGAAAATGATAAAATTGCAGTTTTTACACCTGATGATTGTGGAATTTATTTAGAAGCAAATCGAAAATCTGCAACTACATATCCATATGTTCAAGCTCTAATATTATCAGGAAAATATGGCGAAAAATATTTGGAAGAATATTACAAACAAATATTAGAAGAAATGCCAAAATTAATTATTTGTAGAAAATGGTCGGCTGATAAAAGTATGAAAGATTTATGGGGATTATACGAGAATGTATGGAGTAATGATACATTTATTGTATATAGATTAGTTAGTTTAGGAGATAATAACCTTCCAAAAGTAATAGAGAATGGAACGTATTTATTGTATGCAGGAAATCGTACATTGAAGTTATTGGAAACAGAAGACACTTTAACTACTTTAGAAGTCTTAGATAAAGATAAGGTGTCTTTAGAAACAGATGTACAAATTATTACATATCAAGGAATAACAAAGATTTATTTTAAAGATTCTAGGAAATATCTTACATCAGATAAGATTAATAATACTATTACGATTGAAAAGTCTACAGGACAAACTAATCAGGTATGGCAAATAAAATCATTAGAAGAGGGATATTTTGTTATTGTGGATAATAATGGTAATGCACTAACATACGATTTTTTAGATGGAACAGTTTATTTACGCTCTTTTACAAATTCAATAAATCAAAAATGGAAGATATGTAAAAAAAGTAATGAAAATGAACGGTTCGTAATTGAAAATACGACAAACTATTTTATTGAAGAAAGTCTTTTAACAGCTGAAGAATATCAAAAAGTAAAAAAATTACATTCAATAATAAATATTGATGAGTATTTAGAATTTTTAAAAAATTTGGATGGAATTTCTGTTTATTTTTCTGTAAAGGATATTCAAGGTTATGTACTTACAGAATCAACGATTAATAAATTAGAGCAACTTGGATTTGAACAAGCAAATATTTTACTTGAACATGAATATCATAATTTTGTTGGTATTTATAGTAATGGTAGAGTAATTTATGAGCATATTGGAGGTGATGAAAAATTTGAATATGAAAGAAAAGTAAAAAATTATGATGTATTAATTGAAAGTAGTACGCTTCATACAGGGAATTCTTCAAAAATTATTATAGAAGGTATAGATTATTCTGTGAAATATAGAGGAATTAATATTGTAGTTATGGATAACACTACAGGAAAAATTATGGATGCAGTTACTTTTGATACACATCAGAAAGGAATTCCATGTGTAAGGTAGTTAAAAAGTAAAAAGAAAGGAAGAAAAAAATAATAGAATTATTTTATAGCAAGAGACTTTAATTATTGTTGTTTTGATTGTAAAGTAAAACAATGTTTTTAATATTATATATAAGAATATATACGAAAATAATATAATTTATTGCAAAAATATCAAAATTATAATATAATACGACAAAGCAATTGTGTTACAGGGTGAGTTGACCTTCATTCTAAAAGGAATGGAGGTGGTGCATATGAAGCATAACAATTTCGATTTCAAAGATTTAATGAGTTTCGGAATGTTCCTTCTTGCATTACTTACATTTATTTTTATGTTTTGTAAGTAAGCAATTTTTGACATAGAAAAACCACCCTTAAACTTTGACCGGTTCTGGGTGGTTTTTTCTAACACACAACAGGTCAACCACTTTGTTGGCGGTTGCTTTTCTTATTCGTATTATATCATATCTTTTTTATAATGTAAAATGTTTTTTTTGAGAGTGAAAAATATAGATATAGAGAGGAAAGAAAATGAAATACGATTATTTAATAGTTGGTGCTGGTTTATTTGGTGCTGTGTTTGCTCACGAAGCGAAGAAAGCAGGTAAGAGTGTTCTTGTGATTGACAAGCGTTCGCAGATTGCTGGTAATATTTATACAGAGGAAGTGGAGAAAATTAATGTTCACAAGTATGGTGCTCATATTTTCCATACTTCAAATAAGAAAATTTGGGATTATGTGCAACAGTTTGCAGAGTTTAATCGTTATACCAATTCTCCTGTGGCTCGTTATAAGGATGAACTTTACAATATGCCATTCAATATGAATACCTTTAGTAAGATGTGGGGTGTGGTAACTCCTGCACAGGCGAAGGCAAAGATTGAAGAACAGATTGCAGAGGCAAATATTACAGAACCTAAAAATTTAGAGGAACAGGCAATCAGTTTAGTTGGTCGAGATATTTATGAGAAGTTAGTCAAAGGTTATACCGAAAAACAGTGGGGTAGAAAAGCGACAGAACTTCCATCGTTTATTATCAAGCGTTTACCAGTACGATTTGTATATGATAATAATTATTTTAATGATTTATATCAAGGTATTCCAGTCGGTGGTTATACGAAGATGGTAGAAAATATGTTAGATGGAATTGAAGTTCGTTTGGAAACGGATTTCTTTGCAAATAAAGCTGAATTTGAGCAAATGGCAGAGAAAATTGTGTTTA
>CALASV010000376.1 GCA_937888895.1 uncultured Clostridia bacterium
ACTGATGTGCCATTGCCATACATTCTGTAGAATCTGCAATCAAATCTCTTGTTACTAAAGAATACTTCATACCAATATGTCCCATCGCAATACCATCACAAACAGCAATTGCTGGGAATACAATTGGAGTACCACCTGCCATAGCAACACCAAGTTTTACAGCATCTACAATTTTATCCAAGTTCATATGACCTGGAACAATTTCATTATAAGAACTAACAATACCAACTAACGGTTTTTTCTGTTCTTCCTTTGTAATTCCAAGTGCATGAAACAAAGAACGATGTGGAGCTTGTTGTGCTCCTGTTTTCACTGCATCACTTCTCATATTTTTTTCTCTCCTTCTTTTCTTTCAAAAATGCCCTAAACAGCTCATTACTGCTTAGGACGAATTTCTTATTTAGACATCATACCACTAAATGTTCAATATATCAACAATTACTTCATTTTTTTCACTTTAGTGTAGCAAAACGGTAACGTATTGTCAAGCAAATTTTATAATTTTATGCTTACTTCTCCTGAATGTAATAGTTCTCTCTTTCCTTTTTTTTCTATCCATAGATGTCCCATATCATCTAAATCTATTGCTTTTGCTTCATAATTTTTTTCTTCACTTCCAACAACAAGAATATCCTTTCCAAGCAATAGAGAACGCTTTCTATTTTCTTTTAAAAAACTTCCATCTTGTAACGATGGATACCAATATTCTAATTCTTTTAAAATTTCTACAATTAATTCATTTCTTGTTACTGTATGACTACATTCATTACAAATCGAAGTTGCAATATCCTTCAATTCTTCTGGAAATTGTATAGTACCAACATTGATGCCAATACCAAGAACTGCATATTCTAATGTTCCTGTTGTAGCATTAATTCCTGATTCTGTTAATATACCACAAACTTTTTTTCCATTTAAAAAAATATCGTTGACCCATTTAATTTTTGCTTCTATTCCACTTACTCTTTCAATCGCTCTTGCTACTGCTACTGCTGCCATTGATGTAATACGCACTGATTTTTGCAATTCCATTTCTGGACGAAGCAAAATACTCATGTAAATTCCTGTTCCTTCTGGAGAAAAAAAACCACGCCCTAATCTTCCCCTTCCAGCACTCTGCTTATTCGCAATAATGACAGTACCTGCCTTTGCTCCTTCTTTTGCTAACTCTTTCAAATACTGATTGGTAGAATCTAACTCTGAAAAAACTTGAATATCCAATACTAATTTACTTTCTCTCAACTTTTCTAGCATTTGTTCTCTTAATAAATCCATAAAATACTCCTAATCAAAGATTTTTAATTTTTTACTTTGTTTTACATTGGATAAATTTTATTGTACCATAAGTCTAATGAAAAAAGAAACACAAACCTTCACAATTTTTATAAACTTCCTAAGTCAACTATATGTTACAATGAAAAATTATATAATTGTAAATTGCACAAAAAGAAAAATCTGCTATACTACCCTAGAAAGGATGTGAAAAAAAATGAGAACAATGGAATTTAAAATGGAACGACCTGAACTTGCTAAAGTAGGTCAAGAAGTTGAAATTAGAGAAGGAACTCTTCCAAACTCTGTATTTTACTATGTAATAGAACCTGCTGTTGCTATGTCTGGTAATTTTTCTTTAGGTGAACGACTTCTTGAAAGAACTGGAATTATCACTGATATTAAAGAAAATGACCGTGGATTTTATGTTACGGTTTCTTTCCACGAATAATGTAAGTAGCGAAGCGAATTACAAACATCCAATTAACTGAAAAAAACAAATGAGGCTGTTACACAATAACAATGAATAAATCCTTACTCTTTTTATTTTGTAACAGTCTCATTTATTTAATTTGCAGATTCAGAAAGCTTCTCTAACGCCAATATTGTCTGTTCTTGTCCTATGATAAGATTTAATTCTTCTTTTAAACGGTCTTCTACATTTTTCATATACCGTTCATCCGTTGCTGTAACTTTCTTTCCAGCTAATACTCTTTTCGTTTTTCTTGCATACAAAGTTTTCAGCAAAAGTAACCAGCGATAACAATCTCCAGAATGCAATTCCTCTCGATAAATATGCTCACATTGTTTTTCATTTGGAATGAACAAACCATCGCTCTCCCATGCTTTTTCTAACAATCCTTTTGCTTCTTCCTTTGATAAAATTCGACGCATTTTTGTTTCTCCTATTTCTATTGGAGAATAAATTTTTCCATCCTTTTTACTAACTGGAATTAACAAATAACATGGTACATTCTGTTCTAATCCTGGTACTCCTTGCACAATTTCTTCCACTTTACATACACCACTAGTTCCATATTGCACAAGTTCTCCTATTTGATACATTTCTCTTTCCTCCATCTCGTATCAGACACACCAACTCTTCATACATTATTATTTTAACACGAAAATTTCAGAATTGTAAGCATTTTTTTCTTTTTTTTCATACATTAACAATTCTTTTTATTACTATTCAGCTTATTTACAAAAAAATTTCACTTTGTCTATTCATCAACAAAGTGAAATTTTATAATCTGTTAATATTCTATTTGGTTAAAGTCTATAATGTCACACCCTAAGAAACTGGTTTCTTCTTTCTCATGTGTAATCAATAAAACTATTTTTCCTTTCATTATTTGTTTTACTAATTGCATTACTTGTTGTTTTGTTTTACTATCTAACCCTTGAAATGGTTCATCTAACAAAAGTACAGGTGCATCAAATAAAATTGCTCGTCCAATTGCTACTCGTCGCTTCATTCCACCACTTAATGTATTCACTTTTTGTTTTGCACAACCCTTTAATCCTAAACAACTTAAAAGTTCTTCTATTTCCTCTCTTTGTTTTTTCGTCCTACAAACAATTTTTAAATTTTTTTCTACCGTCAATTGTTCTAACAAGCGATTTTCCTGAAATACAACCGAACTTCTTTCTAATTGTTTTTCTTTTTGAATTGTTCCAGCATCTATCGGTTCTAATCCAAGTATAATTCGAAACAATGTCGTTTTTCCAATACCAGATTTTCCCATAAGTGCTATCGGTTGATTTGATGATACTATAAAAGAAACTTTATCCAATACTAAATTTTCCCCATAAGATTTTGTGATATCTTTTAATGTAATTGTATTTACCATTTGTTCCTTATCTAGTGCATAAATTTCTCTTAATTTTATTTGATTATCATCAAAATTCTTATTCTCTTGCACAAAAAATACACCTGAATTTTTCTCATCTTCTATTGCACTTTTTATCTGTTCTTTTTCTTCTTGAAAATTGTTCTTTTCTATTCCATATATACTTTGTTCTAATAAGTGTATTAACCCTAATACAATATGCTCAGATGCAATACTAATAATAATAATAACAAATGACCATGCAAATAATTCTGGCATTTCTAAATATAACTTTGCTTGATACAAATGATTCCCAATGGAATTTTTTGTAATACCAATAACTTCTGCTGCAATTCCAGATTTCCACGCCAATCCAATTGCCACAGAACATGCAGAAAATAAATAAGGCAATACTTCCAGAATATATATATAACAAACTTTATAATACCATCGAATTTGAAACACTTTCGCCATTTCCAATAACTTTGGATTCGTTTCTTTCATTCCAGTCAATACATTCGTATACAAAATAGGAAGAACCATAAAAAAAGAAACAAGAATAGAAAGATTAGAAGAATCCAACCAAAATAATGCTAAAATCGTAAAAGAAGCTACTGGTGTTGCCTTAATAATACGCATTGGAAAAGTAATAAATGTTTCCAAAAATTCAGATAATGAAGCAATCACTGCAAAAATAGAACCAAACAAAACACCAAGCAAAAAACCCTTGACAATTCGAAAAAATGGTGATATAATAGTAAACTGCATTATAATCGCCTGATTGTGGGCTCTTTTCGGAAGGGCGTGGAAATTGTCCGACAGCAATTTGCACAAAAGCCATCCTCGGAAAGGCT
>CALASV010000377.1 GCA_937888895.1 uncultured Clostridia bacterium
CCCTAAATATTCATATTCAACGCACATGAAAAATATATTCACCCCAATGCAAAAGCCCTAAAGGTTTCCCTCTATGATAATATCAACTCAAATTTTCTTCTAATAGATAAATATCCTGCTTGATGAAATGGTATAAAAAATCGTTCTATTTCTTCTACTTGCATTTCTTGCTCTAAAAATAAAATTTCATAAATGAGTTGTTGTAATTCTTTTTGTTGTAATCGATAATCATACATATATTTTCTTTTTTCTAACTGTTCCCACAGCCATTTCTGAAATTCTTCTTCTGATAATTTTGCTACTTTACTCATGTCCCATCTGTTCCAATCGCGATTCTAAAGCGTCTCTTCCTACTCCTTTTGTATTTTCTATTCCAAGCATAACAAGAATTTCCCTATTCGGTATATAATTTACATCACTCACTTCCATTTGTTCTTGTTCTGGATACTTTACTGCATACAATTTTGTTCCTTCATAACGACTTTTGTCAGCAATTGCAGAAGATAATAAAAGAATTTCTTCTTCCGTTAAACGCAATATCATACCTGCCATATCGTCATAAGCTACCATATATTTATTTGATAAAACAATATAATCTTCTGCATTCTCATAACGAATACGAATATCTACTCGATTACCTGATATTAAATGCCTTTCTATCTCTACTTCAGATAGAAAAACCTCTCTCACATTTTCTGTCACTGGTACTACCATTTGGAATAATAAACAATCTCCATCAGAAACATCTGTCATTAATTGTTTTCCAAAATCTTTTTCTGAAAATAATTGTTCCGTCTGCCAATCTAAATAACGAACTTCTTTTCTTACATTTTCTTCAGAAATGACTGTACCACAGGCTAGTTCCCCATCTGCCACATATACATTCTTTTCATAAGAACTCAACTGACCAATTACTTTCTTTAATTCTTGACGACAGTTTTTTAATAATCGATACTCAAAACCTGACAGAATACCACCAGCTAAAGTTGAACATACTAAAAAAATAATGCCAACTCTTTTCCAGTGCCTTTTTCTGTAAAGGTGACTCATAAATTTTCTTTTTCTCCTTTCCTATTTGTTTGATTGTGTCATATTACATTCGTTCCTTTAACATTTTTACTGTTTTTTGAAGATGATACATAAAATAAAAATTGGGATTACGTGTAGAACAATTTAGATTTTTTTTTAGAAAATATTCCATATTACCTTCTTCACAAGCTTGTATATAGGCATGACAATATGGAAAAATACCAATACAATCTCTGCTAATTCGATACTTCACAGACAAGTTTTTCGGAATACAGCCTCCATTTTTTCGAAAATCATCAATAATAAATAACGATTTGGGGATTAAAGAAGAATAATGTTCAAAGAATATTTGAATTTTAATAGAATCTTGTGGTAAAAAGCTGACAACGATATCTGCTTCTTCTAAAATGCTCCCAAAAACAAGATTGCTTTCTGGAGCTACATCCATAAAAAATAAAGTTTTTTCTGATACTTCATAATAAAACATACTTTTATCCGTAATATCTGGTGGTCGTATAATAGTAATACCCTCCATAGGAGTACTTATAATATCCTTTTTATAAATATCCCATAAATTTCTAAAATAATTTGGTTCTCCATAACAATACCGATATGGTCTTTTCCTTCGTCTATGTTGCAATATTGCTCCAAAAAAGCAATCATTTAGCATATAACTACTAACATAATTACTGCCCAATACCACTTCTTCGTGATATAGTGATGCTAGAATAATACTGATAGTTGCTATATGTAGCGTTCCTACAGTATCCATTCCAAAGCCACTCCAAAAAGCAACTTTCATGATATTCTCCTTACTTTGACTAATAGGGGAAATTTTTACGAATTGTAATATGAAGTAAAAGTTACTGTTCACATAGTTCTTATCATTTACTGCTAAGAACATAAAAAAATGTGATATAACAAGTAAAGAGTTCTCGCACGGGGAAATGTTATGAACTTTCTTTACTATTATTATGATATCGTTACTTGTCTTATTTGTAAAGAATTTTCTTGTCTCCACCTTTCACATTTTTTTTCATCTTTTTTTGTAACATTTTCACAAACTATTTCGCATACAATTTATCGAAAAGATACTTTTTTGTCCTTTGTTCAAACGACTTTTTACGACAATATCTTACAAGGAGGGATTTATCGCAAAATGAATATGTACCATTCCTTATCTTCAGATACCGTTCAAAAAAAACTAAATTCTTCTGTACACGGACTTTCATCAAAAGAGGTTATAACCTTAAGAAAAACGTATGGTTTCAATGAATTACCAAAACAAAAAAAAGCAAATCTTTTACAACGATTTTTTGCCCAATTTAAAGATTTTATGATTGTTGTTTTACTTTGTGCTGCTGCCATTTCTTTTTTTCTATCTCTCATCGAAGGAACTGCTGATTATGCAGACCCCATTATTATTCTCCTTGTTGTTACTTTAAATGCAATTCTTGGTGTCGCACAAGAAGCAAAAGCAGAACATTCTTTAGAAGCTTTACAAAAACTGTCTGCTCCCCATGCTCTCGTATTACGAGATGGGATTCGTAAAAATTTACCATCCAACGAATTAGTCCCTGGTGATATTATCTTTTTAGAAGCTGGAAATTTAGTTCCAGCCGATGCAAGACTATTATCTAGCGTTTCTTTAAAAGTAGATGAGTCTTCCCTGACTGGAGAATCTACCTCCGTTGAAAAATATAGTGATAAAATTTTTCCTGAAGACACCCCTTTAGGAGATAGACTAAATATGCTCTATTCTTCTTCTATTGTAACTGCTGGCCATGGTAGTGCCATCGTTACTGCAACAGGAGTAAATACAGAAGTTGGAAAAATTGCAACGATGATTCTTTCGGAAGAATCTACTGAAACACCTTTACAAAAGCGTCTTGCAAAAGCAGGAAAATTTCTAGCTATCTTTGTTTTAATTATTTGCTTTATTTTATTTTTTGTTGGAATCATGCAAGGCATTCCTATCATTACAATGTTTATGACTGCTGTTAGTCTTGCTGTTGCCTCAATTCCAGAATCTTTACCTTCGGTTGTTACTATTATGCTTTCTCTTGGAGTACAACGAATGGTAAAAAAGAATGCCATTACCCGTAAACTCCCTGCCGTAGAAACACTTGGAAGTGCTACTTATATTTGCTCTGATAAAACAGGTACTTTGACACAAAATCACATGACTGTTACAAAAACTGTCACCTTCGCAAAACCGGAACTATTACCAGACCTTGCTTTAATGGCTCTTTTATGCAATAACGTAAAATTAGAAAAAAAAGAGCTATTAGGAGAAGCTACGGAAAAAGCACTTGCCGAATATGCGCTAAATCAAAATTTTTCTACTGCTGACTTAATTGCTTATCCAAGAGTTTATGAAATTCCTTTTGACTCAACACGAAAATGTATGACAACCGTTCATGAATTACCAGATAAAGAACATTATCTTGTCATTACAAAAGGAGCATTTGATGTTTTAATTTCAAATTGTCAAATTTCGAATGCAAAGGAAACGGCTTGTCGCTTAAAACATGATACTATGACAAAAGAAGCACTTCGAGTACTTGCTCTTGCTTATAAAGTAATTCCTATAAAAAATGCTGACTTTTCTTCTTTAGAACAAAATTTAGAATTATATGGACTTTTTGGGTTAATAGACCCACCACGTCCTGAAGCAAAAATGGCAGTTCGTCTTTGTCAAAGTGCTGGTATTACTCCTGTTATGATTACTGGCGACCATAAAAATACTGCTTGTGCAATTGCCTCACAACTTGGTATTCTCACCTCTAATACAACTGCTATTACAGGAACAGAACTAGATATGTTATCTGATGTACAATTACAAGAAAAAATCAAACAATATACAGTATTTGCCCGAGTTTCCCCTGAACATAAAGTGCGTATTGTAAAAGCATTACAAGCAAAAGGAG